>JBAVEE010000123.1:0-1558 GCA_049587575.1 Bradyrhizobium sp. | reverse complement strand
TTTTTGGCGACAGACACGGCCAATTCCACTTCGATCGGCGCTTTAATGTTGCGTGACGGGCTGCTAAACCCGCGCCCATGGGCCTTCCCGTTCACGCCGTCAAATCCCGCGTCGCGGCGATCTCGATTTTCGCCAGCGCCGGCATGGCCGCGGCCAAATTCGCGGTCGGTATCTCCATCGGCAGTCTCGCGCTGATCTCCGAGGCGCTGCACTCGTCGGTCGACGTGGTCGCGACCGTCGTTACCTGGATGGTGGTGCGGGTTTCCGACCTTCCTGCGGATGAGGAACATCACTACGGCCACGGCAAGCTTGAGAGCTTGTCGGCGCTGGGCGTTATCGCGATGCTCTATGTGCTGGCGGGCGGGATTCTCGTCGAATCATACAGCCGTCTGCGCGAGGGTGCGCCGCCGCCGACGCTGTCGGCGATCCCGTTCATCGTACTGCTCGTCGACATCGCAGTGAATTTCTGGCGCGCACGCGCGCTGCACCGCGTGGCGCACGACACCAATAGCCAGGCCCTGGCCGCCGACGCGCTGCATTTTGCCTCCGACGTGCTGGGATCGATCGCCGTCATCGCCGGACTTGCGCTTTCCGGATGGGGCTACGCCTGGGGGGATGCCGCCGCCGCGGTCGGCGTCGCGATCATGATCGCGATGCTCGGCCTGCGGCTGGCACGTTCCACCGTCGAAACCCTGCTCGATCGCGCGCCCGAAGGTGCGTCGGAGAAAGCCACCGCCGCGATCAGGACGGTGCCCGGCGTGGTCGATGTCGAACGGCTGCGGGTACGGATGGTGGGGTCGACGCACTTTATTGACGCCATCGTGCAGGTGCCGCGCACCTACCCCATCGATCGCGTCGAGGAGATCAAGCGGAAGGCACAGGACGCGGTCGCCAAAACGCTTGACGACGCCGACCTGACCTTCACCGCGGTGCCGGTGGCGCGCGACAATGAGAGCGTCCGCGAGCGCATCATGGTGATCGCCCGCAACTCCGGTCTCGCCGTCCACCACGTTACCGTTCACGACCTCGGCGGCAAGCTCACCGTCAGTATCGATCTCGAAGTCGACGGCGATATGGCGCTGACCGCGGCCCACGACATCGCCCAGGGGCTGGAGCGGAGTATCCGTGACGAATTCGGCGAGGACGTCGAAGTCGATACCCACATCGAGCCGCTGGAACCGGAATTGCCGCTCGGTACCGACGCCGCGCCCGACCGTGTCGAAACCATCAGGCTCGCGCTGGCCGGGTTTGCCGCCGATGGCGCGATCCATGACATTCACAGCGTCCGGGTGCGCGATACGGAGGCCGGCGAAATCGTGAACTTTCATTGCCGCGCCGCGCCGTCGATGAGCGTGATCAAGGTTCACCAGAATGTTGACGAGATCGAGCGCGCTTTGCGACGCGCTTTTCCCACCGTGAAGCGCGTGATCAGTCACGCCGAGCCTCCGGACGCGTAGCCGGCATCCGCAGTTGCCGCGCGCGTTCTCCTTTCGGACTCACATCGCAGGTATTTTTGCGGGGATTTCGAACGCCTGATTCCCCGTGGACAAGATTTATT
>JBAVEE010000122.1:0-2382 GCA_049587575.1 Bradyrhizobium sp. | reverse complement strand
CTGATGAGCCATGCAACCCAGATAAGCGCCAGCAATTGGGTGGGCCAAGTGGCGGTCCATCCACTCCAGACGAAGGCTAGAAACTGGTTCGGATCATGCGTCATGTCTTAATTATATTCCTGATTGGATGGCGCTGGCAAATGCGGCGACTGCCCCGGGGGCGAGGCCGGATTTAGGCAAGAGGTTGCGCACGGGGCCCGAGGAGATAAGCAATGGTGTCGCGCAACGCGGGTTCAACGGGGCGGGGCGCATAGCCGAGTTCATGTTGCGCTTTTTCAATCGATAGATCCGTCGCCCGCAAGGCGATCCGGACACCCTCAGCCGTGCCGGACGGCGGACGGTGCGTGATGTGATCGGAGACGAACTCCAGCATTGCGGCGGCCGCTTCCGCCACCCGCCCGGGAACCGGAATGCAGAGATTGCGGCGGCCGCTGATCGTCGCCATCAGCTGCAGGATTTTCTTCAGCGAGATACTCTGGCCGCCGAGAATGTAGCGATGTCCGACCCGCCCATGTTCCATCGCTAGAATAAGGCCCGCCGCGACATCACGCACGTCGACCAGATTCACGATGAAATCCAGATACAATTGAACGCGGCCGCTGAGAAAGTGCCGAAGCATTGCGGTCGGCGGAGTAAGGTTGTGATCGTGAGGTCCGATCGGCATCGTCGGGGTGCCGATGACCAGCGGAAACCCCGATGCTGCCGCCTGCGTGGCAAACTGCTCGGCGAGCATTTTCGAACGCGTATACGGCCCCGGCATTTCCTGGGGAGGCAGCAGGCTGTGCTCGCTGGCTGCATCCTTTGACGACGATGGCCGGAAAAGTATGGATTCGGTCGAGCAATGCAGAAAGCGCGCAATGCCGCGCTTGCGCGCTGCCGTGATGACGACTTCGGTGCCTTGGCAATTCACCCTATGGAAATCGGCCTTGTGAGGTATCCACATACCCGGCAAGCCGGCAAGGTGATAGACCTCGCCGACATCGCGGAGTGCCGCGTCCACCAGGTCCGGATCCAGCACCGAACCTTCGACATATTCAACTTCCGGGATGGCACAGGTCGGCGGGATAAGATCCAGAACCCGCACCTGTCGACCGCCGGCGGCGAGCGCCGAGGCGAGATGTTGTCCGATAAAACCGGTGCCGCCAGTGACAAGTACCCGGGTCATGAATGGGGCAGCGGCTCGACCTGATGCTCGACATCGGGTGCAGAGCCGCGCGGCGCTTGCTGCGGAACTCGCTCGATAATGACCGCAAGATCGTGCCGAAAACCAAGCGCAATAAACAATTTTGCCATCACAAACATCGGCCCGAGCAGCAAGTGCGTTGGGTTATCGACCAGTGCCGGCTGTCGCTGCTCGAAAATCCGGTGTCCGACAACCTGAAAACTCACGCCGATAACGATCAATAGGGCCGTGATCGACCACACGGTGACGAGACTGGCGTGGCTTACGATAATTGCAGCGGTTGAAAGCAACACCACGGCGGCACCGAGAATCGCCGTTCCCAGGGCCGCGTCGAGCAGCAACCAGTAAATCAGCACCGGCAAGACCATAATCGGCGCCATCGTGGTATGCGCGCCCAGCGCGCCAACTGGCCACAGGCTAAGGGGGAGAATCGCAGCAAGGAACAGCGAAATGATGCCAAACACGTGCATCGCGCAATTCCAGGGATCGCGGTGATATTCCACGTAATCCGCAAGCTGGCGCTTGAAAAACGCATTCATGTAAGGGGCTCGCTACAACCTTCGTGCGCGGAAAGCACTCCAAAGGACTGACGTTATAAAATAGGGCAATGCCGCTTCACCACTTCACCGGGTACTTAAACTTGGGATCAGTCCGAAGTCAAATAACGGCAAGGGCGTTGGGTTCGTCGTGTTATTATGTCGCAACCAGCAGATTCAGCCCTCGAACGCGGCGATTCCCGCCCTCAGGCATGAACAAGGCGCCAGGCGATTGCGCCAAGCGCACCGAGCCAGAGCAGGATGGCGGCGCTGGCCTGAATCCCAAAGCCCAGCCCGCGCTTGTTGGCGGCTTTTGCGTAGCCGGTCATGTAAAGAATGCGGCCGAGGATCCAGACCAGACCAAGCGCAGCCGCGATCACATCGCTGATGTAGATCGCAAACAGCCAGAGCGCGGGCAGGAAGATAGGCAGCCATTCCAGCGTGTTCATCTGCACGCGAAATACCCGCTCGAAGTCGGGATTGCCGGATATCGCCGGCGCCTTGATGCCGAACGTGGCGCGCGCCTTCGCCACCTGCGCGCCGGTCAGGAAATAAAACAGGATGGCCAGGCAGGTGACGAGTGCCGTGAAGTGAAACATGACGCGAAATCCTCTCTCGGAAGCGAAGGCGCTGAACTCAATAGCCCGTCATCTCCAGATATCC
>JBAVEE010000121.1:0-8953 GCA_049587575.1 Bradyrhizobium sp. | reverse complement strand
CCACTATACCGATTCCGTCCCGCCCCACTCAGAGGGGCGTTGCGCAACGTCACGAACGTCGGGGCGGGATGCGGTGGACGCGGGCGGCGCGCTTGACGGGCGAGGCTGACGCGGACGGCGAAGGCGTGTGGTCCTGACGCCCCGACGCTGGCGTCAAGTCGGTGAAAAGCAATTTTCGCCGGCGAGGGTGGCAAGAAAGCCCGGTCACCCGGGAGAGCGCGTTATAAGCCGTAAAACCATTGCGCGGGGAATGCCGGGTGTTTCCGGTGAACTCGCTGTGAATACTCGTGTGCATTTACCACTACCATGCGCACACGAGGCTGCGGGTGCATCGGACGCCCGGCATTCCCTGCGCCCTCTGAAGGCAGAGGGCGGAAGATACCTTGACAACTCGGGCGAAATGCGTCGCGAGCTCGCGAAGCCGTGTCCCGGCGTCATTGCGAGGAGCGGAGCGACGAAGCAATCCATTCTTACGATGCTCGTTGCTGCATGGATTGCTTCGCTGGCGCTCGCAATGACGGTGATTTGAAATGCAGACAGCGCCGCCGCCAGCGGGCGGGGGCGTCTTCCGCCACCCGCATAGGCAATCGCTGCCCGTTGTTAGTGCTTGATGTCCGCCGGAACCGGTGTTCTGCTTAAAAAAGCTGCTGGAGCACGCCGTCTGTGTCGATCTTCGTCGCATTACATCACGTCACGCACTACAAATATGACCGTCCGATCGACCTCGGCCCTCAAACCGTCCGGCTGCGGCCGGCGCCCCATACGCGCACGCCGATCCTGAGCTATTCGCTCAAGGTCACGCCTTCAAATCATTTCGTGAACTGGCAGCAGGACCCGCAGGGCAACTGGCTCGCCCGCTTTGTATTTCCGGAAAAGGCCACCGAGCTGAAGATCGAAGTCGACTTCACCGCGCAGATGACCGTGATCAATCCGTTCGATTTCTTCGTCGAGCCCTATGCCGACAGTTTTCCGTTCGCCTATACCGACGACCTCAAGACCGAGCTGGCGCCCTATCTCGCGACCATCGAGCCCGGACCGCTGGTTGCCGCCTACCTTGCCGGTCTTCCGCGGGAAGCACCGAGCACGGTCAATTTTCTGGTCGATCTGAATGCGCAACTGCAGAAGAAAATTCGCTACATCATTCGCATGGAGCCGGGCATCCAGACGCCGGAGCAGACGCTTGCCTCGGGCGCGGGGTCGTGCCGCGACTCGGCGTGGCTTTTGATCCAAATCCTGCGGCATCTCGGGCTCGCGGCGCGGTTCGTCTCGGGCTATCTCATTCAGTTGCGCCCCGACATCGATCCGGTCGAGGGGCCGCGCGAGGTCGAGAACGACTTTACGGATTTGCACGCCTGGGCCGAGGTTTATCTGCCGGGCGCGGGCTGGATCGGATTCGACGTCACCTCGGGCATGCTTACCGGCGAGGGCCACATTCCCGTCGCCGCCACGCCGCATTACCGTTCGGCGGCCCCGATCAGCGGCGCGGTCGGTTTCGCGCAGGTCGAATTCGGCTTCGAGATGAGCGTCAAACGGATTCGAGAGGCGCCGCGGATCACCCGGCCATTCTCGGACGAATCCTGGACGCGTCTCGACAGGCTCGGCGAGCAGGTCGATGTTGATCTTAAGGCCGGCGACGTGCGCTTGACGATGGGCGGCGAGCCGACCTTCGTTTCGGTCGACGATCTGGAATCGCCGGAATGGAATATCGCCGCCGTCGGCCCGGCCAAGCGTGGCCTCGCCGACCAACTCATTCGCAGACTGCGGACGCGCTTTGCGCCGGGCGGCTTGCTGCATTACGGGCAGGGCAAATGGTATCCCGGCGAAAGCCTGCCGCGCTGGGCGTTCGGCCTCTATTGGCGCAAGGACGGGGTGCCGATCTGGAAAAACCCGGACCTGATCGCCGATATCGAAGGGCCGCACAAGGCGAAGATCGGCGACGCCGAGCGTTTCGCCGAAGGTGCCGCGAAAAGGCTCGGTGTCGATTCCGATTTCATCATGCCGGCGTTCGAAGACCCCGGTCATTGGTTGCAGAAGGAGGCCGCGCTGCCGGCCAATGTCGATCCCGGCGACTCCAAATTGTCCGATCCGGAAGAGCGTGCGCGGATGGCGCGGGTGTTCGATTCCGGGCTCGACACGCCGAAGGGTTTCGTGCTGCCGATCCAGCGCTGGAATGCCGATGCCGGCAAATCCTCCTCGCGCTGGAAGAGCGAGCGCTGGAAGCTGCGCCGCGGCAACCTGTTCCTGACGCCCGGCGATTCCCCGCTGGGGCTGCGGCTGCCGATCGCCTCCTTGCCGCATATTCCCGCCGACGAGTATCCCTACATCGTCGAGCAGGATCCGCTGGAGCCGCGTGGAGAACTGCCGGTGTACGACGCGACGCCCGCAAATGGCGCGCCACATCAGGAGGTCCACGAACAGCAGCTCAAGGGCGGCGGCGTTCGCACCGCGATGTCGATAGAGATCCGCGACGGCGTGCTGTGCGCCTTCATGCCGCCGGTCGAAAAACTGGAGGATTATCTGGAACTGGTCGCCGCGGTGGAGGCGACCGCCGCGGAAATGCTGATCAAGGTGCATATCGAGGGCTATCCGCCGCCGTTCGACCCGCGCGTCGAAGTGATCAAGGTGACCCCCGATCCGGGCGTCATCGAGGTCAACATCCAGCCTTCGACCAGCTGGCGCGAGGCGGTCGACATCACCTTCGGTCTGTATGAAGACGCCGCCAAGGTCCGGCTCGGCGCCAATCGCTTCCTGATCGACGGCCGGCACACCGGCACCGGCGGCGGCAATCATGTGGTGATCGGCGGCGGCACGCCTTCGGACTCGCCGTTCCTGCGCCGCCCCGATCTGCTGAAGAGCCTGGTGCTGTACTGGCAGCGGCACCCGTCGCTGTCCTATCTATTCTCGGGCATGTTCATCGGGCCCACCAGCCAGGCGCCGCGGATCGACGAGGCCCGGCACGACGGGCTTTATGAACTGGAAATCGCGCTCGCCCACGTGCCGCCGCCGGGAATCAAGGCCCCGTTGTGGCTGGTGGACCGGCTGTTCCGGCATATTCTGGTCGATATCACCGGCAACACCCACCGCGCCGAAATCTGTATCGACAAGCTCTATTCGCCCGATGGCGCCACCGGCCGGCTTGGTCTGGTCGAGTTCCGCGCGCTGGAGATGCCGCCGGACCCGCGCATGTCGCTGGCGCAGCAATTGCTGATCCGCGCCTTGATCGCAAAACTCTGGCGCGGACCGCAGCAGGGAAAATTCGTGCGCTGGGGTACCACGCTGCACGATCGCTTCATGCTGCCGCATTTCCTCTGGGAAGACTTTCTGGACGTGCTCGCCGAGTTGAGGCAATCGGGCTACGATTTTTCTCCGGATTGGTACGCCGCACAGCTTGAATTCCGCTTTCCCGTGTTCGGCCGAGTCCACCATGGCGGCGTTTCGCTGGAGCTGCGCCAGGCGCTCGAGCCCTGGCACGTTCTGGGTGAAGAGGGCTCGGCCGGAGGCACCGTGCGCTATGTCGATTCGTCGGTCGAACGGCTGCAGGTCATGGCGTCAGGCTTCGTCGAGGGCCGTCACGTCGTCACCTGTAACGGCAGGCGGATGCCAATGACGGAAACCGGCCGCTCCGGCGAGGCGGTCGCCGCCGTGCGTTTCAAGGCCTGGCAGCCGGCGTCAGGGCTGCATCCGACGATTCCCGTCCATGCGCCATTGACGTTCGATCTGATCGACACCTGGAACGGCCGGTCGCTGGGAGGCTGCGTCTACCACGTCGCGCATCCCGGCGGACGCAGCTACGAGACCAAACCCGTCAATTCCTATGAGGCGGAGGCGAGGCGGCTCGCCCGGTTTCAGGATCACGGCCACACGCCAGGCAAGATCGATCCGCCGCGCGAGGAACGCACACTGGAATTCCCCTTGACGCTCGACTTGAGGACGCCGCTCCTGCATTGAGCATAGGGCTTGAAAGCGTTTTCCAGCAAAGCATGCCCTCGGACTTGATCCGGGGGTGGATACCGGTACGCGTAAAGAAAATGCGTCAAAACAAAAGACTGGAGCATTGGTTCTGATTCGATCAGAACCAATGCTCCAGCGCGGGAGAGTCGGGGATGGCGGGGCACGCCGGCCAGGGAAACAGCCAGGGAAGCGGTCTGGGAAACAAGGCCCGTCCGGGTAGCCGGCGGGCGGCGCAGTGGATGCGCGACTATGTGCGGTTGCCCGGAATTCCCGATGAATATATCGCCCAGGATGGCACGCCTCGTGCGGTCTGGACCCGCTTCTTCGATGCGTTCGCTGCGCTGACGCCGGGCGATATCGACCGGCGTTTCGGATCGGCCGACCGGCATTTGAGGGAAGCCGGCGTCAGCTATCGCGCGCCCGGCGAAACCTCCGACCGGCTCTGGCCGTTGAGCCATCTGCCGCTCCTGATCGACGACGCGGAATGGCAACAATTGAGCGCCGGCATCGCGCAGCGCGCGCAATTGCTGGAACTGGTTCTGAGCGACCTTTATGGCGAGGGCCGATTGGTTGCCGAGGGTGCGATACCTGCGGCCGCCATTGCCGGCAGCACCGAATATCTGCGCTCGGTGTGCGGCATCAAACCCCCCGGCGGCCGATACCTCAGCCTGTACGCCGCCGATGTCGGCCGCGGACCCGATGGACGCTGGTGGGTGCTGGGCGACAGGACCCAGGCGCCGTCGGGCGCGGGTTATGCGCTGGAGAACCGGCTGGTGCTGTCGCGCGCGTTCGCATCCCTCTACAAGTCGATGAATGTCGAGCGCGTCGCGCCGTTTTTCGAGGCGTTCCGCGATGCGTTGCGCGCCAGCGCCGACCGCGACGAGCCGCGCATCGGGCTACTCACGCCCGGCCAGTTCAGCGAAACCTATTTCGAACATGCGACGCTGGCGCGCTACCTCGGGTTCCTGCTGGTCGAGGGCGACGATCTCGCCGTCAGCGGCGACCGCATCCATATCCGCACCGTTGCCGGTTTGAAGCGGCTCGACGTGTTGCTGCGCCGGGTCGATTCCAATTCGCTCGATCCGCTGGAGCTCGACGCCTCCTCGCAGCTCGGCGTGCCCGGCCTGATCGACGTGCTCCGCAAGAATGGTGTCGTCGTAGCCAATATGCCGGGTTCCGGCGTGATGGAGGCGCGCGCGCTGCTCGGCTTCCTGCCGAGCCTTAGCCGGCGTTTCTTTGGCGAAGATCTGAAGATGCCGCATATCGCGACCTGGTGGTGCGGCCAGAAGTCCGCCCGCGAGGAAGTTTTGTCGCGACTCGACGAGGTCGCCATCGAAGGCGCTTACCGCAAAGGGGTTCCCGGTTTTCCCGGCAACGGGCCCGTGCTTGCCGGCGAATTGCCGCATGCCGAGCGCGAGCGGCTCAAGACGGCGATCGGCGAGCGCGGCATCGACTTCGTCGGCCAGGAATTGGTTCGGCTCTCGACTACGCCGGTATGGGACCAGGGGCGGATCACGCCGCGCCCGTTCGTCCTGAGGGTTTTCGCGGCGGCGACCCCCCAGGGCTGGACCGTCATGCCCGGCGGCTTTTGCCGGATCGCCGAGCAGCTCGATGCCCGTGCCGTGTCAATGGGGGATGGCGCTCGGGCGGCGGACGTATGGGTGGTTTCCGAAAAGCCCGTGCCGACGACGACCCTGCTGCCGACCGGCGATACGGTGCGGATCAGGCGTATCGCCGGCTGGGTCCCGAGCCGGGCCGCCGACAATCTGTTCTGGCTTGGCCGCTACCTTGAGCGCGCCGAGGCGACGTTGCGGCTGGTACGGGGGCTCGCGACGTCGCCGCGCGATCCCGTCAAGGGGTCGTCCACCGCGCTTCAGTCGGTGGAACGAATCCAGCGACTCCTCGTGACATGGGGCGCGACATCGCAAACGGCGCGGACCCAGCCTGCGAAGATCGCCGCCGAAGCGCTGCAGAGCGAGGACAGGTTTGGTTCGGCCTTGTCGCTGGTGAGGTCGGCGCAGCGTACCGCTACCTCGTTGCGCGAGCGGCTTTCGCCGGATGCCTGGCAGGTCATCACCGAGATGGCGGATCGCCTTGCCGAGGTGGTTGATGATGACGACGGCGTCGTCAGCGCCGCCGAACTGACGTTGCAGGAACTTGCGAGCTTCGCAGGCCTGGCCCAGGAAAACATGAATCGTGCCGCCGGCTGGCGGTTTCTCGAAATGGGCCGCCGCGCCGAGCGCGCGATCAACACGGCGCGTTTCGCGCGCCAGTTCGCCTATGACGAAGCCGGCGGCGAGGATCTCGACGTCCTGCTGACGCTGGTGGATTGCCAGATCACCTATCGTTCGCGCTACCTCGTTGGCCCGCTGCTGGCGCCGGTGCGCGACCTTGTGGTTCTCGACCCTTACAATCCGCGCTCGGTCGCGTTCCAGGTTTCAGCGCTCAACGATCACATCGCCAGCCTGCCGAGTTTGAAAGAGGGAGGGTTGATCGAGCGGCCGCAGCGTCTCGCGGTGGCCCTGCAAGCAACGCTGACGACGGCGGAGGCGGCCAGCCTCGATACCAAGACGCTTTTCGCGCTTGAACAGGACCTGCTCGGCCTCGCCGACGCCGTCGGACTGCATTATTTTCCACACGGGCCCAATGCAAGCCGGCCTGAAAAGCTGACGGGTCTTGCGTGATCTACGACATCCGCCACGTCACCAGTTATAGTTACGAAAGCCCGGTCAGTTTCGCGCGGTGCTCGCTGCGGCTGGAACCCATGAGCGGCGGCGGGCAGCAATTGATCTCGCACGCTGTCGATATCCGGCCACGCCCCGCGGAGCGCACGGTACGGCAGGATTTCTTCGGGACCCACACCGAGAGCGTCCTGATCGAAACCGCGCATCGCAACCTGCGGATCGATTCCCGCTCCCGCGTATCGGTCTCCCGCAGCGCTCCCGGCCGCGACGCACAAAGCCGCGGCTGGGAGAACGTCCGTGACGTGGCAATCGAGGCCACCAGCCTCGGGCCCGCTTCGCCGGTCGGATACATCTTCGCGAGCCCCCTGGTGCCGGTGCAGCGGCCGGTCACCTCCTATGCATCGGCAAGTTTTTCGCCGGGCCGCGGCATCCTTGCCGGCGCGGTCGATCTGATGCACCGGATTCGCAGCGACTTTAAGTACGATCCGAAAGCGACCGTTATCTCGACGCCGCTCAACGAAGTATTCGAAAAGCGTCACGGCGTTTGTCAGGATTTCGCTCATGTGATGATCGCCGGGCTGCGCGGCCTCGGCCTGCCCGCGGCCTATGTCAGCGGCTATCTGCGTACGATCCCGCCGCCGGGAAAACCGCGCCTGCAGGGCGCCGACGCCACCCATGCCTGGGTATCCCTGTGGTGCGGCGAGGGACTCGGCTGGATCGGCTTCGACCCGACCAACGATCTCCTCGTCGAGAATGACCACATCGTGCTGGCGGTGGGACGGGATTTTTCCGACGTCTCGCCCGTGGACGGCATCATCGTGGGATCGCGCAAGCAGAAGCTTGGCGTTGCGGTGGATGTGCTGCTGGTCGAATGACAAGCGCCCGCAATCCGCAACAGAGCTTGCATGACGTCATCATCCTGGGCGCGGGCGCCGCCGGGCTGATGTGCGCTGCCGTAGCCGGCCGGCGCGGACGTCGGGTGCTGTTGCTCGAGCAATCGCGGCATCCGGCCGAGAAGATTCGCATCTCCGGCGGCGGGCGATGCAATTTTACAAATCTGCACACGACGCCAGCCAACTTTCTCTCCAATAACCCGCACTTTTGCACCTCCGCGCTGAGCGGCTACACCCAGCACGACTTCATCGCGCTGGTCGAGAGCTACGGCATCGCCTGGCACGAGAAGACGCGCGGGCAATTGTTCTGCGACGGCTCGTCGCGGCAAATCATCGACATGCTGCTGGAGGAGTGCAGCAAGGCCCGTGCACAACTGAATTTGGGCGTGCGCATCTCCGCGGTCACGAGGGGCGAAAGCGGCTTTGCCATCATCACCGATCAAGGCGAGTTCCACTGCCGGTCGCTGGTGGTCGCCACTGGCGGCCCTTCCATTCCCAAAATGGGATCGAGCGGATTCGGATACAGAATCGCCGAGCAATTCGGTCTTGCGATCGTGCCGCCGCGCCCGGCGCTGGTGCCCTTCACGTTCGACGCTGAGCTATTGGCGCAATTTGGCGAGTTGTCGGGCGTTTCGGTTGAGGCGATCGTCAGTTGCGGCAGGACAAGTTTCGACGAGGCGCTGCTGTTCACGCATCGCGGGCTGAGTGGTCCGGCGATCCTGCAGATATCGTCCTATTGGCGCCAGGGTCAGGACATCGTCGTCGACATGGCGCCGGGGGTGGATGTTTTGGCCGGACTGAAAAAATTGCGCGGTGACCATCCCCGGCAGGAAATGGCGAGCGCGCTCGCGGGCTTCGTTCCAAAGCGTCTGGCGCGAACCATTGCGGACATCATCGGAGGTCCGGAACGGATCGCCGATTTTTCCGATGCGTCGCTTGCGAAGGTTGCCGCCGCGGTAAAGCAGTGGCGCGTCAGGCCCAACGGGACCGAAGGCTATCGCACCGCGGAAGTGACGCTCGGCGGCGTCGACACATCCGGACTCTCTTCGAAAACGCTCGAAGCCAAATCCGTTCCGGGACTTTATTTCATCGGCGAAGTCGTCGATGTCACCGGCCATCTCGGGGGCTTCAATTTTCAATGGGCGTGGTCATCGGGATACGCTGCGGGCCGGCACTGCTAGAGCCTTGGCACGCGAATGCCTGCTCCGCAGCTGGATAGCGGGGTGGTTGCGGGTTCGCTCCCCAGGACATGGGGCGCAGGCTGCACGTGGTTCCGAAGGCGTTTTTTATGTTCTTGGGATTCTCATCCTTAACCATGCTTTTGCAATCCGACCGCGCCGGGGAACCCGGCAAGCCGGTTGGTAAGACTCTCATTACGGGAGTCATCGTAGGAATGCATCCGATCGACAAAAGTTACTTTTGCAA
>JBAVEE010000120.1:0-5197 GCA_049587575.1 Bradyrhizobium sp. | reverse complement strand
GGCGTAAACCATGTTGGGCGCGAGCAAGATTTTCTATCGGAGCGTGGAAGGCAGCTTGTTCAAACAAATTGCGATGTTCAGCGCTGCCGGTCTTTCGATGTCATTGGCGTTGGTCTTCGTGGGTGGCCTTCGGATTGTGTCTCCCTGGATCTGAATCGTCCGGCAGCCCAGGCTGCCGGGCCTGGTCCGGATGATCGATGCGGATCCCAGAACAATGCTGGGGTCCGCTGATGCATTTTAAAAGGGTTGCGCGAAAGCGCGCACTGCATTCAATCGGCGTCGGAAGACACGCCCGCCTCGGCGAAGCCGGGTCTTTTATCTGGCGGCAGTTGCGGTCCGCACTGCATCGTCGCCGTCGCGCAGATTGCGGAAGAATTTGTCAACCTCACGCGACAGAAGTTCCGCGGTGGATGTCAGATCGCTCGACGCCGAGAGCACCGACGTCGCGGCCTTGTTGGTATCGCCTATGGCGTCGCTGAGCGACCCAATGTTGGCGACCAGGGTGGAATTGCCGTTGGCGGCCAATTGCGCGTTTGCGGATATTTCGCGGGTCGCAGCATCCTGCTGCCCGACGGCGCCGGCGATATTCGAGGTGACGTCATTGATCTCACGTACGGCGGTGCCAATTTCACGTACCGCCTCGACCGCATTGCGTGTCGACGCCTGAATCATGCTGATGTTCTGGCCGATTTCGGAGGTCGCCTTGGCGGTCTGCCCGGCGAGAGTCTTGACCTCGTGGGCTACCACGGCAAAGCCGCGACCGGCCTCGCCGGCGCGAGCGGCCTCGATCGTGGCATTCAGCGCCAGCAGATTGGTTTGCTCCGCAATCGCCTGGATCAAATTGAGCACCCCATCGATACGCTGGGTAGCCGCGGCGAGGCTTTCGATTTCGGCCACCGACTTTTCGGTCCTCTGCCCGGCCTGTTCGACGACGCCAGCAGATTGGCGGACCTGTCGGCCGATCTCCTCGACGGAGGCGGATAGCTGTTCGGCTGCACTGGCAACGGCGAATACATTGCTGGAGGCCTGTTCGCTCGCTTGAGCGGCGGCGGACGCACGGCCACTTGCGTCCGATGCCACCTGGCTGATGGACTGCGCGGTATCGCGCATGGACGTTGCATTATCGTTCACCGCGCCCAGCACGCTTCCGATCGCGCCGCGGAACGCTTCCACCGAGGCTTCGATGTGCCGGGCTCGTTCCTCGCGCGCCTTGGAGTCCAGCAGCGCCTGCGAATTGAGGTTGCGGTTGCGATCCATCGCCTCCTGGAAAATCTGGATCGCGCGGGCCAATGCGCCAATCTCGTCCCCTCGGTCGGTATGTGGGACCTCGACATCTTCGGCGCCTTCGGCGACCCGCTTGATGGTGGTAGTGATAGCCGAAAGCGGTCGCGCGACCGAGCGGGAGATGATCAGGACACCGGCACCGACCAGAACCAGCGCCAGGCCGCCGAGACAGGTCAAAAGGAAGGACAGCTGGCGGTTGGCTACGGTTTGCTCGGCGATCCGCTTGCTGCGTTCGGCATAGACCTTGGAAAGCGCTTCGAGATCCTTGTTGAGGGCGGAACGCACGCTGCGATTCGCGTCGTTATCGCCCCATTCGCGGCCAGCGTCGTGACCAATCTCGACGCCGCGGCGAACGAGTTCCTTGCGGAAGTCGGTGAACTGTTCGATGCGTTTCTTGAAGACGGCAAATTGCTGGGCGTCATCTGCCTGGACGATCGATTCCCAGTTCTTGACGACGCCAAGGATCTGGTTGTTGAACTTGAGGAGCCCATCGCCGTACTTCTTCACGCCGGCCGGTTCCGTCGACATATAAATGCCCCGGGATTCCATCACGACGGCATAGACCAGCGAATTGACGCGCTCGACGTTGAGTGCCGCGAGGCTGGCGGTTTGGATCGCTTCCGTGAGCTCGGTGCCCCGGCGGGTGTTGAAATCAGAAAGCGCGGTAATTGCCGCAGTCAGAAGCGCAAACAGGGCGAAAATCGCGTACAGTTTGATGGAGAGCGAAAAGCGGGACCCGATTGCTTGGCCCGAGCCGGCAGCGGCAGGATTGATCGTTGCGGGCATCGCAGGCCTCTCTCGGGAGGCCGCTCAGCGCAGCGAGGGCCGTCAAGAAACTCTGTAAAATTTTGGTGTATAAAATGTTAACTTATGCCTTTGATTTCAGCACTTTTTCATATCTGCCGACGTTCCGTCGCTCGGATTTTCCGCTCGAAGCATGGTGCGACGCGGCGATTTCCCATGGCAAGGCGACCCAGCCCCAGCACCGGTAGAATTGTGAAAGAGATCAATCATTTAGGTGCGCGACATCCCTGGACCTCCGTTGCCACCGGGAGTACGCATTGGCGTCCGACGGGAGGGTCCGCCCGCGCGGCAATGGGCCACCAAAGGGGCGCTTTGTCGCAGGCCACAGCGCAAGGTGATAGGGTTTGCGACGGCCATCGGTGCACAGCGCTGAGGGGTCCGGAGCGGACATGGTCTATCGGCACGCCATAGGCACAACCACTTACGTCTTCGACGACATTCGTGATCTCCTGGCCAAGGCCACGCCGCCGCGTTCCGGCGACCGCCTGGCCGGGATCGCTGCCGATAGCGCCGAGCAGATGGCAGCGGCGCTAATTGCGCTCGCTGACGTTCCCCTCAAGCGGTTCCTGCAGGAGACCGTCATTCCCTACGAAGACGACGAAGTTACTCGTCTGATCGTCGATACCCATGACCGGTCAGCCTTTGCGACCATTTCTTCGCTGACCGTCGGCTCGTTCCGCGACTGGTTGCTTTCCGGGACCGCCACGTCCGCGGTTCTCAAAAAGCTGTCGCGCGGGGTTACTCCGGAAATGGCCGCCGCGGTCTCGAAGCTGATGCGCAATCAGGATCTCATCCTGGCGGCAAAGAAGTGCGAAGTGACCTCGGCCTTTCGCGACACGATTGGTCTGCGCGGGCGGATGAGCGTGCGGTTGCAGCCCAATCATCCCTTCGATGACGCCAAGGGTATCACCGCTTCCATACTGGACGGTATACTGCTGGGATCCGGCGACGCCTGTATCGGCATCAATCCGGCAAGCGACGATCCGGCCGTCATTGGCGGGCTGCTGAGGTTGCTCGACGATATCATCGCGCGGTTGCAGATTCCGACGCAGGGCTGCGTTCTGTCCCATGTAACGACGACACTCGGATTGATCGAGCAGGGCGTTCCCGTCGACCTGGTGTTTCAATCGGTCGCGGGGACACAGGCTGCCAACCGGAGTTTCGGCATCGACCTCGCACTCCTGCGGGAAGCGCATCAGGCCGGACTGTCGCTGCGGCGTGGCACGGTCGGCAACAATGTGATGTATTTCGAGACCGGGCAGGGCTCGGCGCTTTCGGCCAATGCCCATCACGGCGTCGACCAGCAGACATGCGAGGCGCGCGCCTACGCCGTAGCCCGTGCTTTCGACCCGCTTCTGGTCAATAGCGTGGTTGGCTTTATCGGGCCGGAATATCTCTATGACGGCAAGGAGATTATCCGCGCCGGGCTTGAGGATCACTTTTGCGGCAAGCTGCTTGGTCTGCCACTGGGGGTGGATGTCTGTTACACCAATCATGCCGAAGCCGACCAGGACGACATGGACAACTTGCTGACGTTGCTCGCCGCCGCCGGCGTGAGCTTCATCATGGGGGTGCCCGGCGCGGATGACGTCATGCTGAATTACCAATCCACGTCGTTTCACGACGCGCTTTATGTTCGCGACCTGTTCGGCCTGAAGCGTGCCCCCGAATTCGACGACTGGTTGTTGCGTGCCGGGCTTGCCGATGCGGAGTTTCGTCTCGCCGGCAACACCGGGCTGCTACCCGATTTTGCATCGCGGCTGATCGCCTGAAGACCCGCAGCCGCCGGCAGCGGCCTTTCGTGCAACTATCCGGTCATCCCCATGTTATAATGACTGCCACAATGTTGAGGAATTTGTAGCCCAGCGTCGAAGAGCGTGCTTAGCTTGACAGGCTGAAGTTGCAGAGGAAGAAGTCGCAGAGAGAGTTCGATGAGAGCTGAGAGCCTTGAGACGGTGCGCCGCATCTTGTGCGTGTTTCCGCGCTATACGTCTTCGTTCGGCACATTCGAATACGCCTATCCGCTGACCGACGGCGTCCAGGCCTTCATGCCCCCGCAGGGCCTGCTGCTGATCGCCGCCTATCTGCCGGCGAATTGGCCGGTCCGCTTCATCGACGAGAACATCCGCGCAGCCTCGACGGAGGACTTCGAATGGGCGGAAGCCGTGTTCGTCAGCGGCATGCATATCCAGCGCCAGCAGATGAACGATATCTGCCGCCGCGCGCATGCGTTTGATCTGCCCGTTGCCATCGGCGGGCCTTCGGTCAGCGCCTGTCCCGACTACTACCCTTCGTTTGACTACCTTCATGTCGGAGAGCTGGGCGACGCGACAAACGAGCTGATCGCGCGGCTTGCGTGCGATCCGTCCCGCCCCGGCGAGCAGGTGGTCCTCAAGACCGCCGATCGCCTCGACATGACCGAATTTCCACTTCCGGCCTACGAGCTTGCCGAACTCAAACGGTACTTCCTCGGCAGCATCCAGTATTCGAGCGGATGTCCCTATCAGTGCGAGTTTTGCGATATTCCGGGACTCTATGGCCGCAATCCGCGTCTGAAATCGCCACAGCAGATTACTGCCGAACTCGACAAATTGCTCGAATACGGCATCCGAGGTTCAGTCTATTTCGTCGATGACAATTTCATCGGCAATCGCAAGGCCGCGCTCGATCTTTTGCCGCATCTGGTCGAATGGCAGAAGAAAACCGGCTTTGTTCTGCGCTTTTCCTGCGAGGCGACGCTGAACATCGCCAAGCGTCCGGAAATTCTGGCGGGAATGCGCGAGGCATTCTTCACGACGATTTTCTGCGGCATCGAGACGCCGGACCCTGTGGCGTTGAAGGCGATGCACAAGGATCACAACATGATGGTACCCATCATGGAGGCGATCCGGACGCTCAACAGTTTCGGCATGGAGGTCGTTTCGGGAATCATTCTCGGACTGGACACCGACAAACCCGAAACCGGACAGCATCTGCTCGAATTCATCGACCAGTCACAAATCCCGCTGCTGACCATCAACCTGTTGCAGGCGCTTCCCAAGACGCCGCTATGGGACCGGCTGCAGCGCGAGAACCGGCTGATCGAGGATGAAGGACGTGAATCCAACGT
>JBAVEE010000119.1:0-12375 GCA_049587575.1 Bradyrhizobium sp. | reverse complement strand
GGCAGCCGGCCGAGCAGAAATGAAAGGTTTCGCCGCGATGGTCGAACCGGTGTCGGCTGGTCGCGGGATCGACCGTCATTCCGCAGACCGGGTCGCGTACGGCGGCCTTGCTGCCGGACCGCTGCCCATCATGGCCGTGGCCAGAATGATCATGGTCGCCGTCGCAGCATCCCGGCTTCGCGGTTTCCCCGGGTTGAGGGGCCACGGCCCGGGACGAGCAGCCGCAGCCGCTGGAAGCGCCGCCCTGATCGGCGTTTTCGGTCGTGGTCATCGCGTTCTCCATCGTGCCGCTTGCAACCCATACCCAGTAGGGGTACATAGACGCCATGCGGAAAGACATCAAGACGTCCTGCCAAAAACGCCTCAGCCGGATCGAAGGACAGGTCCGCGGCCTGTCCAGGATGGTGGATGAGGATCGCTACTGCATCGACATCGTCACGCAGATTTCCGCGGTGCGTGCCGCGCTCCGGCGCGTCGAGGAAGAAGTTCTGAGAGATCATGTGTCGCATTGCGTCGAACACGCGATCACGCGCGGCAACAAGGCCGATCAGCGGGAGAAGATACAGGAGCTGATGGCCGTGATCGGCCGCTCCGACAGATAAAGTGAACGAACCCGCCGGCAGGAACTTGATACGGATCAATGCCTGCCGGATTCACGCGATCCTAAATTGCGGCTTTCCATGGCCGCCAGTCTGTGAGAAGTTTAGCTCTGTGAAACGAAACTTCGCCATACGCCGGCTGCTTGCGATCCTTGTGATCGCCGGTCTCGCGTTGGCCCCGCTGGCCCGGCCTGTTATGGCGGCGGCGTCCTCCGATGCCTCGATGCAGGCCATGGCGGATGACATGTCATCGTCGGCAACGATGGATGAGATGGCAAACGACATGCCCTGCTGTCCGACCAAGGCCCCGGCGCCGGTCGGTTGCGACAAGTGCCTGTTCATGACGGCCTGCGCCTCGAAATGCTTCACGGGCATACTGGCCGCTGTGTTCCATCCCTTGCTTACGGCTTCGGATGATATCGCTCTCCTGAAGAATGATTCCGGGCCAGATGGCCTCGGTTACCCACCTCCCGAACATCCGCCTCGAACTCTGGTCTGAACGGCGTCACGACGCCGTTTGCTGCCGCGCGACTTGATCGCGCGGGATCGACGCATGCCGCCTTGCGGCACGACCATGACATCAGAGGATTTCAAAATGAGGACTTCAGACATCTCGCGCGCCGTAGCGGCCGCGCTCATCGGCATTGCCGCGTTGGGTTCTGCCGGAATCGCCCGCGCCGAAATCAGGGATTACGAGTTCAGGCTCGTCGAGCCGACCGTTACCGTCGGCAAGGACAAGATCGTCACGGTGCGGCTGGTCAACAAGACGACCGGAAAACCGGTGCCGGATGCGGTGATTTTTGCAACCCGTCTCGACATGGCTCCGGAGGGCATGCCGGAGATGGCTACCAGGATCGCGCGCGAACCCGACGGAGAACCTGGCAGCTACCGGTTCAAGGCGGCTTTCGGCATGGAAGGAAAGTGGCAGCTCTCGCTCGGCGCGAAGGTGCAGGGCGAGAACGGCACGGTCGAAAGCAAGCTTGTCATCTCGGCGCAAAAATGAAGCGCGCCATCATCGCGGGTGCCACCATTGCCGTCGCGATCGCGACGGCGGGTGGCGGAGTCGTCGCTTTCCGCGGGCACCTTCATTCCACGGGCGCATCGGACGTGGCGCTCGTTGCACCGGCGGCGGCGCAGGCAAGCAGCGAGCCGATCTATTATCAGGATCCGGACGGACGCCCGTTCTACTCGCTGACGCCCGGGAAGACGCAGGACGGCCGGGACTACCGGGCCGTGCCGGCCGGCGCTGACCTGAGCTTCGACGACGAACCCGTCGTGGCGCCCGCGCCGGCGACCACGGCGAACCGCAGGATAAAATATTACCGCAATCCAATGGGGCTCGCCGACACCTCGCCTGTTCCGAAGAAGGATCCGATGGGGATGGATTATATCCCCGTCTACGAGGGCGAAGACGCCGACGATGGGGCGGTCAAGCTGTCGCCTGGAAAGATCCAGCGCACCGGCGTGACATCCGAGCCCGCCGCACGTCGGGTTATCCGGACCGCGATCCGGGCTCCCGGCACGATCCAGCTCGATGAACGCCGCATATCGGTCATTTCGATGCGCGCCGAAAGCTGGGTGCAAAAGGTCGCCGACGTCACGACGGGCGTCCATGTCAGGAAGGGACAGCCCCTGATGCAAATTTACAGCCCGGCGGTATCGTCGGCGGCCGCCGAGTACGTCTCGACCATTACGTCCAGGACGACCGCCGTCGAGGGCCTGTACGGACGCGGATCACGTCAGCGGGTGATGAACCTTGACGTTCCGGAGCCGGTGATCGTGGCCATGGAGAAAAGCGGCACTGTTCCGATCACGATCGAATGGTCGGCGCCGCGCGACGGCATCGTTCTCGAGCGCAATGCGGTCGAGGGGATGCGCGCGCAGCTGGGCGACGTGCTGTTTCGGGTGGCGGACACGTCCGTGGTCTGGGCGATAGTCGATGTCGCGGAGCGCGACCTGGGCGTCATCGGTGTCGGACAGCCGGTCACGGTCAAGGCACGAAGTTTCCCGGGGCGTGATTTCGAGGGCAAGATCAGCGTGGTCTATCCGCAGGTCAATCGCGAAACCCGCACGGCCCGGGTGCGGATAGAACTCTCAAATACCGATCTTGCATTGCTGCCCGATATGTATGTGGACGCCGAGATCGGCACCGGTGACGCCCGGGCGGTGCTTGCTGTTCCCGATAGCGCGGTTCTCGATACCGGCAGCCGGCAGGCCGTTTTCGTCGAAAAGGGCCAGGGGCGTTTCGAACCGCGCGACGTGAAGCTTGGGCATCGCGGCGGCGGCTACGTCGAAATCCGCGATGGTCTCGCCGAAGGCGAGCCCGTCGTTGTCTCGGCCAACTTCCTGATCGATGCCGAAAGCAATCTGAACGCCGCTCTCAAGGGCTTCTCGGACGGCGGAGCACGCCCATGATCGCGCGTCTCATCGCCTGGTCGGCACGCAACCTGCTGCTGGTATTCTTCGGCGCCGGGTTTGCGGCCGCTGCCGGACTCTACGCGCTTTTGCATCTGCCGCTCGACGCCATACCGGATCTCTCCGACGTCCAGGTCATCGTCTACACGGAATATCCTGGTCAGGCGCCGCAGGTGATCGAGGATCAGGTCACCTATCCGCTGACGACCGCGATGCTGACGGTGCCGCGATCGAAGGTCGTGCGCGGCTTTTCGTTCTTCGGGGTGTCGTTCGTCTACGTCATCTTCGAGGACGCCACCGATATCTACTGGGCCCGCTCGCGGGTCCTCGAGTTCCTCAACGGTGCGGCGTCGCGGCTTCCGGCCGGCGTGTCGCCGACGATCGGCCCGGACGCCACCGGCGTGGGGTGGGTCTATCAATACGCGGTAATGTCGAAGCAATTGAATCTTGCCGACACCCGCACCATTCAGGACTGGAACCTGAAATTCGCGCTTGCCAAGGCCGAAGGCGTGGCCGAAGTGGCGAGCGTCGGCGGCTTCGTCAAGCAATACAACGTCATCCTCGATCCGCAGCGGATGCGCGACCTCGGCATCACCATGCAGAAGATGCGCGACGCGATCCGCGCCAGCAATGCCGATGTCGGCGGCCGCACCGTCGAGCTCTCCGAATTCGAATACGTCATCCGCGGCAAGGGCTACCTGAAGGGCATCAACGACCTCGGCAACATCGTCCTCAAGACCAATAACGGCACGCCCGTCCTGTTGCGCGACGTCGCCCGTGTCGAGATCGGTCCCGACGAACGCCGCGGCATCACCGAACTCAACGGGGAAGGGGAAGTCGCCAGCGGCATCGTGCTGCAGCGCTTCGGTGTCAACGCGCTCGACGTGATTGAGAACGTTAAAAAGCGTTTCAGGGAGATCGCCGCAAGCCTGCCCAAATCGGTCGAAATCGTTGCGGTCTACGATCGCTCGAACCTGATCAAAGCGGCCATCGAAACGCTCAAGCACACTCTTTTGGAGGAGAGCATCGTCGTCGCGCTAGTCTGCATCGTCTTCCTGCTGCATTTCCGCAGCGCGCTGGTGGCGATCGTCATGTTGCCGGTCGGCATCCTGATGGCGTTCGGGACCATGAAGCTGCTGGGGTTAGGGGCCAACATCATGAGCCTTGGCGGCATTGCCATCGCCATCGGCGCCATGATCGATGCCGCCATCGTCATGATCGAGAACGCGCACAAGCATCTCGAAAGAGCGGAGCCGGAATCCTCGCGGAGCAAAATCCTGATCGAGGCGGCATCCGAGGTCGGGCCGGCATTGTTCTTCAGCCTGCTGATCATCACCGTTTCCTTCATGCCGATCTTCACGCTGGAATCGCAGGAAGGCCGGCTGTTCAGTCCGCTGGCGTTCACCAAGACCTTTTCGATGGCGGCGGCAGCCCTGTTGTCGATCACCCTGGTGCCGGCCTTGATGATCGTCTTCGTCCGCGGCCGGATTGTTCCGGAGCACAAAAACCCGATCAATCGCTTCCTGATCTGGATCTACCGGCCCGTCATCGCGGCGGTGATGCGCGCCAAGGTGCCGGTGATCGTCGCGTCACTGGCCGTTCTCGCCGTGACGATCTGGCCGGCGCGGCAACTGGGCACCGAATTCATGCCCAGCCTGAACGAAGGCACGCTGCTCTACATGCCGACGACGCTGCCGGGCATTTCCGTCACCAGGGCCGCGGAGCTTTTGCAGATGCAGGATCGCATCATCCGCTCGTTCCCGGAGGTGTCGTCGGTCTTTGGCAAGGCGGGCCGCGCGGCGACGGCGACCGATCCGGCTCCCTTCGAAATGTTCGAGACGATCGTCAACCTCAAGCCGAAAGAAGAATGGCGTCCTGGCTTGACGGTCGACGGCCTGATCGCGGAAATGGACAAGGCGCTGCAGTTTCCCGGGGTGTCCAACGCCTGGACCATGCCGATCAAGGCCCGTATCGACATGTTGTCGACCGGAATCCGGACGCCGATCGGGGTCAAGGTGATGGGCACCGACCTGGTCGAGATCGACCGGCTGGCAAAACAGATCGAGCAGGTTCTGAAAGCCGTTCCGGGCACCTCATCGGCCTATGCGGAGCGCGGGATCGGCGGCTACTACCTCGATGTGACGCCGGACCGCGCCGCGCTCGCGCGCTACGGCATCATGATCCAGGACGTCCAGGACGTCATCGCCACCGCGCTCGGCGGCCAGACGGTGACCACGACCGTGGAAGGCCGCGAGCGGTTCAGCGTCAACATGCGTTATCCGAGGGACCTCCGGGACAACCCCCAGGCCATCGCCAACGATATCCTGGTCCCGATGCCGGCCGGCGGGTCGGTGCCGCTTGGGGAGGTCGCGAAGGTCGAGCCCGCGCGGGGGCCAACGGCGATCCGGACCGAGAACGGGCAATTGGCCAGCTATATCTATGTCGACATCCGCGACCGCGATCTCGGCGGCTATGTTGCCGACGCCCAGCGGGCGGTGCAGGCCAGCATCCGCTTCCCGCCCGGCTACTATGTCATGTGGAGCGGCCAGTACGAGTACCTCGAACGCGCGACCGCGCGCCTGAAGGTCGTCGTGCCGGTCACGCTGATGATCATCTTCCTGCTGCTCTATCTCAATTTCCGTTCCATCGCCGACACGATGATCGTGATGCTGTCGCTACCCTTTGCCCTGGTCGGCGGGATCTGGCTGATGTGGTGGCTCGGCTTCAATCTTTCGGTGGCGGTCGTCGTCGGCTTTATCGCGCTGGCCGGTGTCGCCGCCGAAACCGGCGTCGTGATGCTGATCTACCTCAATCACGCCCTGGAGGAGGTCAGAGCCCGGCGTGAGGCCGAAGGCCGCAGGCTGACCCGGCGCGACCTCTATGATGCCATCATGGTCGGCGCGGTGGTGCGCGTGCGTCCGAAGATGATGACCGTGGTCGCGATCATGGCCGGTCTGCTGCCGATCATGTGGAGCACCGGCACCGGCTCCGAGATCATGCAGCGGATCGCGGTGCCGATGATCGGCGGCATGGTTTCATCGACCCTGCTGACGCTGATCGTGATACCCGCGATCTATGGCCTGGTGAAGGAAAGACGTCTCAGACCCGACAAACCGACGGTGTTGAAACAGACTCAACCCGTCGCATCTTAGGGGGGTGGTTGCCGCCGAATGACACGCGCCAGAAAAGGACCGAGGATGAGATTGTTCAGGCAGCGGCTGCTTGCTCGCGCCCGGTGACGCCGTCGACCGGCATCGCTTCGATACCGTCCGGCACTATTTCTGCAGCCGGAAGCGGCGCTTCCTGGTCAATCTCTTCAGGAACAAGCGGCGGCGATCTGACCGTTTCTGGAAAGATACCGAATTGGCCCGCTACCTCCGGGAGCGGCTTTTGCTTGTCGGCCCAGTGCAGCGCGGTGTAGTCGAAGCCGTGCACGATGGTGGGTTTGACGATCTCGAAATAGGGCGAGATGTCGAAATCGCGCGGCATGTAGAGCGATGAATCGCGGATATGAAGGATTTCGCGCCGGGCCTGCCTGGAGCCGGCCCGGGTGATCTTGGGCAGGATCGGGTAACGCACGGCGTCGAACGCCTGGGCGATCAGGGCCGAGCAGATGATCTTGGTGGGATCGCCGGAACCGAACGCGATCATCCGCCGCCGCCAGCGCTGCGGGACCGGCAGCGGAATCAGATAGCGCATCAGATCGAGAATATTCTTGGTGTCGTAGCCGAAACCGATCCGGTTGATGGCGTAACGGCACACCGTGTTGCGGTCCTCGAACATCAGCCCGACCGGCCGGCACAGCCGTGTGTGATAGGGGAAATATTTCGACAGCGGCGCCGACGTCACGCCCTCGCCGATATTGGCCTCGATCAGGACATGCGGCTCGCCGTCGGGCTCGACCGCGCCGTCGATCGGGCCGACAAACAGCGCTGAATGCGACCAGGTCGACTGCGTGAGATATTTGATGATGCCGGAAACCCGGTTGTTGCCCTCGACCAGCAGCACGTCGCCCGGCTCGATAACGCCGCGCAGATGCTCCGGATCGCTCGGCGTGAACGGCTCATAGCCCGGCACTTCCTTCTGAAGGTAGGAAGCGATCAGCTTGCCGACGGTATCGAGCACGAAGCCCACGATGTCTTCCTCCCAGCGGCCTTGCTGACCGCCTTTTCCCGTTGCTTTATCATGGCCGAAAGCCGTTGCAATTTAGTTCATGCAGTGTGCTGATCAATCATGATTGATTCACCATGATGGTTGCCGCTAACGCCCGGATGCGGCAAGTTCGCTGGATGTTCCCGCTGTTTTCAAAGTTCCGGAAACCATGACATGACAATGACGCGGCGCGATCTCCTGTCGGCATCCGCGGCGATCGCGCTGGCGCCGGTCCTCGGCCGGCGCGCATGGGGCAAGCCATTGCCGCGCGAGGCCGATATTGTCGTGATCGGCGCGGGCGCCGCCGGCATCGCCGCGGCGCGGCGCATCCAGGCTGCGAACCGCAAGGTCATCGTGGTGGAGGCGGCGGGCCAGATCGGCGGACGCTGCCTGACCGATACCGCGACGTTCGAGGTGCCGTTCGATCGCGGCGCGCGATGGATGCACAATCCCGACACCAACCCGATGATCAGGCTCGCGCGCTATGCCGGGCTTGATGTCTCCGCCACGCCGCTCGGCCAGAAGATCCGCATCGGCCAGCGCAACGCCCGGGCCGGGGAAACCGAGGAATTTCTGGCAGCCCTCGTGCGCGCCAACCGCGCCATCGACGACGCCTCCCGCGGCAAGGCCGACGTGTCCTGCGCCTCGGTACTGCCGAAGGATCTCGGCGACTGGGCCGGGACGGCGGAATTCGTGCTCGGCGCCAACGCCACCGGCAAGGATCTCCGGGATGTCTCGGTCATGGACAAGGCCCGTGCCCAGGAGCGCAATGCCGCGATCGGCTGCCGCCAGGGTCTGGGTGTCTTGATCGCCAGACTCGGCGAGCAGGTCCCGCTAGCGCTGTCGACGCCGGCAAGCCAGATCAGCTGGAGTGGCCGCGATGTCGCGGTGGAGACGCCGGCGGGCAAGATCGCCGCGCGCGCCGCCATCGTCACGGTGTCGAGCAATGTGCTCGCGGCGGGGAATATCAAATTCACGCCGGAGATCCCCAGGCGCCAGCTCGACGCCGCGGCAAAACTGAGTCTCGGCAGCTACGATCGCATCGCGCTGCAACTGCCGGGCAACCCGCTAGGGCTGGGGCACGACGACGTCCTCATCGAGCAGAGCAATTCCAGCCGCACCGCGCTGCTGTTTGCGAATATCGGGGGATCGTCGCTGTGCGCGATCGATGTCGCAGGCTCGTTCGGCCGCGATCTTTCAGGCCAGGGCGAAAAGGCGATGGTCGCGTTCGCGGTGGAATGGCTGACCCGGCTGTTCGGCAGTGAGGTCGCGGCCGCGGTCAGGAAATCGAGCGCGACGCGCTGGAACGCTTCGCCGTTTACGCTCGGTGCGATGTCGGTGGCTCTGCCCGGCGGGCAACCATCGCGAAAAATCCTCGCCGAGCCGATCGGCAACATGTTCCTCGCGGGCGAAGCGACCCACGAGACCCTGTGGGGCACGGTTGACGGCGCCTGGGAAAGCGGCGAGCGCGCCGCCGAGGCGGCGCTGCGGAAAATTGGCGCGCTCGGCGAACCGGTGACGGCACCGGCGCGCGGGCCGAAGCCGCATCGCCGCGGAGCGCAAAGGACGGGAGCGCGGGTCAATTGACGTCATCGCGACCGAAGGCGCTGATCTCGTGGTCAAGCGGCAAGGACAGCGCTTTCGCGCTCCATGAAGTCAGGCGCGCGGGCGAATTCGACGTCGTTGGGGCGTTGACGACGGTAACCGAGACCTTCAGCCGCGTGTCCATACATGGCGTCCGGCAGGAGATTCTGCTGGCCCAGCTCGAGGCCGCGGGATTGCCGCCGCGCATCGTGCCGATCCCCTATCCCTGTCCGAACGAGATTTACGAAGCGCGGATGGGCGAGGCGGTCGCCAGCTCCGTGCGGGAGGGTGTGACCCACATCATCTTCGGCGATCTCTTTCTCGCCGATATCAGGGCCTATCGCGAAGCGAAGCTCAAAGGCACCGGCGTCACGCCGGTGTTCCCGCTGTGGGAAAGGCCGACCCTGGCGCTGGCCCATGCGATGATAGCAAGCCGCATGGAGACCTACCTCTCGACCGTCGATCTGAAAAAATTGCCGGCTGAATTCGCAGGAAGAAAATTCGATTTGCAGTTGCTGGACGATTTGCCCGACGGGGTCGACGCTTGCGGCGAGAACGGTGAGTTTCACACCTGCGTGACGGCCGGGCCGATGTTTGCGCGCCGTCTCCCGGTCACAGCCGGCGCGCGCGTCGAGCGCGACGGTTATGCCTATTGCGATCTGCTGCTGGGTGAGAACGTCGCATGACGGTCCGGCGGCTGCGGCGCCAGGATTCGTCATTGCGGGTTCGCGCTGACGCGCGAACCGGAATGACGCTGGCTCAGCGCAGCGCGCCGCCGGTCTTCTTGTTCACCTCGGCCACGATCTTCGCGGCCACCGCATCGATCTCCTGATCGGTCATGGTTTTCTCGCGTGGCTGCAGCGTGACCGCAATCGCGACGGACTTCCTGCCGTCGTCGATGCCCTTGCCTTCGTAGACGTCGAACACCGTCACGGCCGTGATCAGCTTCCTGTCCGCTCCTTGCGCGGCGCGCACGATGTCACCGGCCTTCACGGCGCGATCGACGATGAAGGCGAAGTCCCGCGACACCGGCTGCAGCGGGAAGAGTTCGAGCGCAGGCTTGGCGCGGGTCGGCTTCTGCTTGGCGTCGGGAATGCGATCCAGAATCACCTCGAAGGCGACCAGCGGGCCGTCGGCGCCGAGCGCCTCCAGCGCGCGCGGATGCAGCTCGCCGAAATATCCGAGCACGTTCTGCGGACCGATCTGGATGGTGCCGGAACGGCCGGGATGCAGCCAGTCGGGCCCGCCGGGCACGACCTGCAGCGCCTGCATCGGCGCACCGGCGGCCGACAGCACCGCAAACGCATCGGCCTTGGCGTCGAGCGCGCAGGCCACCGCCGAGCCCGACCAGTGCCGGCCGAGGCCTTGCGAGGAAGCAAAGCCGTGACGCACGCCTGACGCGGCGATCAGTTGGTCTTCCGGACGGTCGCCCCTGAACACCTGGCCGACTTCGAACAGCGCGACATCGGCAAAGCCGCGATCCGAATTGGCCTGCGCCGCCGCTACCAGACCCGGCAGCAGGCTCGGCCGCATGTCGGACAAATCAGCGGCAATGGGATTGGCGAGCGCGAGCTCGCGCTTGCCGCCGCCGAACAATTCGGCATGCGGCTTCGAGATGAACGACCACGTCACCGCCTCGACCATGCCGCGCGCGGCGAGCGCGCGCTTGGCGCGGCGGGTACGGAGCTGGATGGCTTTGAGGATCGGCTTGCGCGGCGCGTCGCCGCGTTCGAACGGCGTCATCGGCACCTTGTCGACGCCGAAAATGCGCACGATCTCCTCGACGATGTCGGCCTTGCCGTGCACGTCGGACCGCCACGAAGGCACCGCGATCTTCACCGCCGGGCCGCTGCCGGCCATCATGAAGCCGAGATGGCCGAGAATGCGTTTCATCTCCGCAACCGGCACGTCGATGCCGGCGAGGCGCTTCACTTCGGTCACCGGGAAATCGATCACGCGGTCGTCGCCGAAGGCGTTGCCCACCACCACGTTTTCCGAAGGCGTGCCGCCGCACAGCTCCAGCACCAGCCGGGTGGCCATCTCAAGTCCCGGCACCATGAACGCCGGATCGACGCCGCGCTCGAAACGATAACGCGCATCCGAATTGATGCCGAGCTTGCGGCCGGTCTGCGCGATGTTGATCTCGTTCCACAGCGCCGATTCGATCAGCACGTCGGTGGTCGCTTCCGAGCAGCCGGAGGCCTCGCCGCCCATGACGCCCGCCAGCGATTCGACGCCGTGATCGTCCGCGATCACGCAAACATGGCTGTCGAGCGCGTAGCTGCGGCCATCGAGCGCCAGCAGCGTCTCGCCGTCGCGCGCGCGGCGCACGGTGAGATCGCCCTTCACCTTCGCCGCGTCGAACACGTGCAGCGGGCGGGCGCGGTCGTAGGTCATGAAGTTGGTGATATCGACCAGCGCGTTGATCGGCCGCAGCCCGATCGAGGTCAGGCGCTTTTGCAGCCATTCCGGCGACGGGCCGTTCTTGACGCCGCGCACCAGCCGCATCGCGAAGCCCGGGCACAGCGTCGCATCCTCGACCGTCACTTTCACCGGGCACGGGAATTCGCCCTTGACCGGCTTGATGCCGGGGTCCTTGAACCTGCCCATGTCGGCGGCGCCTAGATCGCGCGCGATACCATGCACGCCGGTGCAATCCTGCCGGTTCGGTGTCAGGTTGATTTCAAGCACGGGATCGCCGAGTCCCGCCCACTGCGCGTAGCCCGCGCCAATGGGTGCATCGGCCGCCAGCTCCATGATGCCGTCGTGATCCTCGGAAATTTGCAGCTCGGCTGCCGAGCACAGCATGCCACGGCTCTCGACACCGCGGATGGTGCCGACCCCGAGGGTGATGTTCTTGCCGGGAATGAAGGTGCCGGGCGCCGAGAACACGCTGACGAGACCGGCACGCGCGTTCGGCGCGCCGCACACGACCTGCACCGGCGCGGCACCGTCGCCGGTATCGACCATGCAGACCCTCAGCCGATCCGCATTGGGGTGCTGCTCGGCTGAGATCACGCGCGCGATGGTGAACGGCGCCAGCGCCTTCGCCTTGTCCTCGATGTGCTCGACCTCAAGCCCGATCATGGTGAGCTTGTCGGCGAGCTTTTCCAGCGGCTCGTCGGTTTCGAGATGTTCCTTCAGCCAGGAGAGGGTGAATTTCATGGCTGGGAGCCTCTGGAATTTTCGGTGTTCTGGGTTGTTCTTGCGCCGCTGCCTCCGCTCCCTCCCCCCTTGTGGGGGAGGGTTGGGGAGGGGGGTGAGCCGCTTGCTCGGGAAGCTGTAGCTTGCCGAATGGCTTCTACGACACCTTCAAGATTCGACAGTACTTGCTCATTGGTGAACCGCAGGACGTGAAAGCCTTCGGATACAAAAAACGCATCGCGATTTCGATCGGCCCTCTGCCGCTCTTCGAACTCGTGTGACTCGCCGTCAAGCTCGACGATCAGCTTGGCCGAGAGGCAAGCAAAGTCGACGATATGGTTCCGAAACGGGACCTGCCGACGAAAGCCGAGGCCGTCAACCCGATTAGCCTTCAGGTAGCGCCACAGCAGAGTTTCGGCACGCGTCATCGCTTGGCGAAGTTGCTTCGCCCGCCCGCGTTGGCGCTCGCTGACAACTGCGT
>JBAVEE010000118.1:0-1909 GCA_049587575.1 Bradyrhizobium sp. | reverse complement strand
GAGTACGCGCCTGGCGTCGGTTTCGTTGAGCTGGGCGCCCTTCACCACGACATGGCGCAGCATCAGGCGGCGGTCACCGGCGAGATCGACGTCGACCACCTCGATGTTGGGATCGAGGTATCCGACGTCGTATTGTCGCGCCAATTCGCGGCGAACCCTGCGGTAGCCGCGCTCGTCATGAATCGCATCGACCCTGATGCCGGCGGTTTCCTGCGGATCGTCGTGCAGATGAAACATCCGCCAGCTTCGCATCAGCCGCGGGCTGAGGAACTGGCTGATGAAACTTTCATCGCGGTAATTGGCCCAGATATCGCGCAGCACCGCCATGACGTCGCCGCTCCCGGCAATGTCCGGGAACCAGGCGCGATCCTCGTCGTCGGGGTTGGACACGATGCGTTCGATATCCTGCATCATCGCAAATCCGAGCGCATAGGGATTGAAATCCGAAAAGCGCGGATCGTCGAACTCGGGCTGGAACACCACATTGGTGTGGGACTGCAGGAATTCGAGGAAATTGCCGTCGGAAAGCCGGCCCTGCTGGTGCAACCGGCTCATGATGCGGTAATGCACGTAGGTCGCGGTACCCTCGTTCATCACCTTGGTCTGGCTTTGGGGATAGAAATACTGCGCGATGTGGCGCACGATCCGGATCAACTCGCGCTGCCAGGGCTGCAGGCGCGGCGCCACCTTTTCGAGAAAATACAGGATATTTTCCTGCGGCAGCCCGAGCAGCTTGCGGCGCCGCTCCGTGTTCAGCAGTTCCGCGCTCTTCACCGGCCCCGTCGGAACGGTCCGCCACAGGTCGTTGAACATGCTCTGCTCATGGGCGCGGCGCTCCTCGGCGCGCTTTTCTTCCACGCGAAGATCGAGATTCTTCTTGCCTGGATAGCGATCGATCCCATGCGACATCAGGGCATGCGCCGCATCGAGCGTCGTTTCGACCGCAATGCGGCCGTGACGCTCCTCGCATTGCGCCACGTAGCTCTTGGCAAAGTCGAGATAGTCGAGGATGCCCTCGGCATCGGTCCATTGGCGGAAAAGATAGTTGTTCTTGAAGAAATGGTTGTGGCCGAAGGCAGCGTGCGCGATCACCAGCGTCTGCATGGTCGCGGTGTTTTCTTCCATCAGATAGGAGATGCACGGCGAGGAGTTGATCACGATCTCATAGGCGAGGCCCTTCAGTCCCTTGCGGTAGAACGCCTCGTGATGGGCGAAGTGCTTGCCGAACGACCAGTGCTTGTAGAACAGCGGCATGCCGGCCGAGGAATAGGCGTCCAGCATCTGCTCGGCGGTGATGATCTCGATCTGGTTGGGGTAGACATCGAGCCCGAGCTCGGTTCGCGCGATTTCCTCGCAGGCATCGTGAATCCGCTGCAGCTTGGGGAAGTCCCAGTCCGCTCCGTCAAACAGGCGCTCGGCTGACGCGGTCATGGCGCGGCTTTCTCCTGATTCCGGCGACGCTGAAACAGGTCGTGAAACACCGGGAAGATTTCGCTGCGGTCGCTGACCTTGCGCATCGACAGCGGCGCGCCGTCGGCGCGCAGGCGCTGGTACAGCGTCCACAGCGATGAATCCGGCATCTCGAAGCTGCTGCCGCCGGACTCGCCGACTTCGAGATAGGCAAAGAACTGGCAGACGGGGAGGATCATCTCGGTCAGGAGCCGGCCCGTGACGGCGCTGTCCGAAATCGAATTGTCGCCGTCGGAGGCCTGGGCGGCGTAAATGTTCCAGTCGGAAGGGCGGAAACGCGACCTGACGATGTCGTGCATCGCCTGCAGCGCGCTCGACACCATCGTGCCGCCCGACGCCGGTCCGTGGAAAAAGGTGTCTTCGTCAACCTCCTCCGCCCGGTCGGTATGACGGATGAAGACGATCTCGACATGGCGGTAACGCCGCGTCAGGAATACAT
>JBAVEE010000117.1:0-6951 GCA_049587575.1 Bradyrhizobium sp. | reverse complement strand
GGGCCAGGCCGCCGGCCGAGTGGCTCACCGCCATCGCCGAGCGCAAGACCAAGAACATCGCCAGGATGGCCGAGACCCTGGCCAAGAATCCGACGCCGATGAATTTCCACAGCGCGCTGAACGTGGTGCGCGACATCATCAAGGCCAACCCGGACGCCATCCTGGTGAACGAAGGCGCCAACGCGCTCGACTTCACCCGCTCGATCGTCGACATGTACAAGCCGCGCAAGCGGCTCGACGTCGGCACCTGGGGCGTGATGGGCGTCGGCATGGGCTTCGCGGTCGCCGCCGCGGTGGTGAGCGGCGAGCAGGTGATCGCGATCGAGGGCGACAGCGCCTTCGGCTTCTCCGGCATGGAGGTCGAAACGATCTGCCGCTACAATCTCCCGGTTTGCATCGTCATCTTCAACAATGACGGGATCTATCGCGGTACCGACGTCAATTCCGCTGGTTCGGACCCCGCGCCGACCGTCTTCGTCAAGGGCTCGCGCTACGACAAGATGATGGAGGCGTTCGGAGGTGTCGGCGTCCATGCGACGACGCCCGACGAGTTGAAACGAGCGGTGAACGCGGCGATGGACTCCGGAAAACCGACACTCATCAACGCGGCGATTGATCCGGCGGCCGGTTCCGAGAGCGGCCGCATCGGCAACCTCAATCCGCAGAGCGCACTTAAGAAGAAATAAACCCGACAGATTCCACGTGTTCCTGCGCACGCACGAACAGATTTTAGACGGAGCAAGACAATGACAAAGGCGCTGAAGGGCGTTCGCATTCTCGATTTCACCCACGTCCAGTCGGGACCGACCTGCACGCAGTTGCTGGCCTGGTTCGGCGCCGATGTGATCAAGGTCGAGCGCCCCGGCGTCGGCGATATCACGCGCGGTCAATTGCAGGACAAACCGAACGTCGACAGCCTGTATTTCACGATGCTCAACCACAACAAGCGCTCGATCACGCTCGACACCAAGAATCCGAAGGGCAAGGAAGTCCTGACCGCGCTGATCAAGAGTTGCGACGTATTGGTGGAGAATTTCGGCCCCGGCGTGCTCGACCGCATGGGATTTCCCTGGGAGAAGATCCACGCCATCAACCCGAAGATGATCGTGGCGTCGATCAAGGGTTTCGGCCCCGGTCCCTATGAGGACTGCAAGGTGTACGAGAACGTCGCGCAGTGCACCGGCGGCGCCGCATCGACCACCGGTTTCCGCGACGGCCTGCCGCTCGTCACCGGCGCGCAGATCGGCGACAGCGGCACCGGCCTGCATCTGGCGCTCGGCATCGTCACCGCGCTTTACCAGCGCACCATGACGGGCCAGGGGCAAAAGGTCACCGCCGCGATGCAGGACGGCGTCCTGAATCTTGCGCGCGTCAAATTGCGTGATCAGCAGCGTCTCGCTCATGGGCCGCTCAAGGAATACAGCCAGTTCGGCGAAGGGATTCCGTTCGGCGACGCTGTGCCGCGCGCCGGCAACGATTCCGGCGGCGGTCAGCCGGGCCGCATCCTGAAGTGCAAGGGCTGGGAGACCGATCCCAACGCCTACATCTACTTCATCACCCAGGCGCCGGTTTGGGAGAAGATCTGCGACGTCATCGGCGAGCCCACCTGGAAGACCCATCCCGATTACGCAAAGCCACCAGCACGCCTCTCGCGCCTGAATGAAATTTTCGCGCGTATCGAGCAATGGACCATGACCAAGACCAAGTTCGAGGCGATGGAAATCCTCAACAAGGACGACATTCCCTGCGGTCCGATCCTGTCGATGAAGGAACTGGCGGAAGACCAGTCCCTTCGCGCCACCGGTACCGTGGTCGAAGTCGACCATCCCGAGCGCGGCAAATATCTGTCGGTCGGCAACCCGATCAAGCTGTCGGACAGCCCTACGGAGGTGAAGCGCTCGCCGCTGCTTGGTGAACATACCGACGAAATTTTGCGACAGGTTCTCGGCTTCTCCGACCATCAGGTGGCGGAGATCCACGATTCCGGCGCGCTCGACCCGCCCCGGAAGGTCGCGGCCGAATAGGAAAAATATTTCTTTTCAAGGGCTTACGAGGCCGCCGGGTTCCGGCGGCCTTTTCTTTGATAAGGAATGCCTATCGCCCTATGTTGCATTGCAAAATATATTATGCTGCCATGCAAACAAATGGATTGTTGGTGGTATCTGGCATGCCTATTTTCGGAACAACGCCGCTTCCGGAAAGGGGACAAAATGTCCAAGACTGCTTCTCTCGGCTTCGCGCCTTCCGCCTCGTTGTTCGCCCGCTTCATGTCGACCGTCGATCGACTGCTGATGGCCAGCGCCCGCATCGCCATTCGCAATGGCGACCTGCCCTATTTCGGTCTCTGAAGGAGACTGCAGCCCGTCATCTTCCCGAGATAGGGTCCCCGAACCACGTCTTCCCGATCAAAGGCCCCAGTTTTTCCGGGGTCTTTTTTTGCCTTGGGTTCTGATCCCAACGACGAGGTCGTCGCGGCAGATCGGCAGCTTGCCCTGAATAATGTCTTGCGCTCTGGCATATCACATACCAATATGCCGCACCGGTAGCGCCCAAGGCCAAAACAAAAGCGTACCCAGGGAGGAATCATGACCGCCACCCCACAAGCATCGCCAGTGCCATTTGCCGAAGGCAAACACTTCCGCTGGCTGCAACTTGCGATGGGCATCGTCTGCATGGCGATGATCGCCAACCTGCAATATGGCTGGACCCTATTCGTCGACCCGATCGACGCGAAATTTCATTGGGGCCGGGCGGCGATCCAGCTGGCCTTTACGCTTTTCGTGGTGACGGAGACCTGGCTCGTTCCGGTCGAAGCATGGTTCGTCGACAAATATGGCCCAAGCATCGTCGTGGCGTTTGGCGGGGTGATGATCACCATCGCCTGGGTGATGAACTCATACGCTGACTCGCTGGTGCTGCTCTATATCGCCGCGGTCATCGCCGGCATCGGCGCGGGCTCGGTGTACGGAACGTGCGTCGGCAACGCCCTCAAATGGTTTCCCGACCGCCGCGGCCTGGCCGCAGGCGCAACCGCCGCCGGCTTCGGCGCTGGCGCCGCAATCACCGTGGTACCGATCGCTCACATGATTGCCGCGACCGGTTATCAGAGCGCGTTCTTCACTTTCGGGATCGGGCAGGGCGTGATCGTTTTCATCCTTGCGTTTCTCCTTCGCAAGCCGTCGCAGGCGATGCCGGCGAAGAAGAAACAGCTCAACCTGCCGCAGACCAAGGTCGACTATACCCCGCCGCAGGTGCTTCGCAGTCCGATCTTCTGGGTGATGTATCTGGTGTTCGTGATGGTCGCGGCCGGCGGCCTGATGACCGCAGCGCAGATTGCGCCGATCGCTCACGACTTCAAGATCGCCAACGTGCCGGTAAGCCTGGCCGGTTTCCAGATGGCCGCGCTGACCTTTGCGATTTCGCTGGACCGGATATTCGACGGGTTCGGCCGGCCGTTCTTCGGCTGGGTTTCCGACACCATCGGGCGAGAGCACACGATGTTCATCGCGTTTGGAACGGCCGCCCTCATGCTGCTGACGCTGTCGGTATATGGGCACAGTCCGATTGTCTTCGTGCTGGCGACCGCTGTGTATTTCGGCGTGTTCGGCGAGATTTACAGCCTGTTCCCCGCGACCAGCGGCGACACGTTCGGGGTTAAATTCGCCACCACCAACAATGGCATGTTGTACACCGCGAAGGGAACGGCATCGCTGCTGGTGCCGCTGGCGAGCATTGTTGCCGCCAAATACGGCTGGCAGGCGGTTTTCGTGATCGCCGTCGCGCTCAACGCCACCGCGGCGCTGCTCGCCGTATTCGTGATCAAACCGATGCGACGCGCCTTTATCCTCGGCAGCGAAGCCCCAGCGGACGCCAGGGCACGAGACGCCAGGCTGGCCTGACGATCTTCCGGTCGTTCAAAAGAGGCGCGCGCTGGCGCGCCTCTTTTATTACCGCTCGTACTGGAATACAAAATACAAGATAATTGGCCGCTTCTTGTGAGGACAAACGATCGGCTTGCCTCAAGCGGTGAAACGTCAATGTTACTGCCACTTTCTGCAACCCTGAAGTCATTGACAATTGGAATAATGTATACCAGAATTATCCGACAAGATTTCCCTTGCGGCTGATCAGAAGGAGGTTGCGATGAAAGTCGGAGACATCCTGCGCAAAAAGACCGCGCGTGTTGCGACAGTTCGAATGAATGAAACCGTGGCCATCGCGGCCCAGTTGATGCGCGCCAGCAACGTCAGCGCGCTTGTGGTCAAGGACGTTGTCCGGACCGAAGGCAATACCGCCGTTGGCATGTTCACCGAGCGCGATGTCGTGCGCGCCGTCGCCGAGCACGGCGCGGCCGCCATCAACATCAAGATCTCGCAGCTGATCTCGGTGCAGCAATTGGTCTCCTGCACTTCGACCGATACGCTCGAGGACGTTCGTCATCTGATGAACAAGCACCACATCCGGCATCTGCCGGTGATCGACAACTACAGTCTGTGCGGTGTGATCAGCATTCGCGATATTTCAACCGCATTCGACGACGAGGCGATGTCCGCGGCGCAGGCCGTCCCTGCCTGACGGGCAGTTTTCTTTTCAGCTACGCAAGGTCGGCGCGCACAAGACCTCGATGCCGCAGGATCTGGAGCGCGGGCGCCGATGGAGATCGACCCGCGGGTCGCGGCGGTCCGAGAAATGGGCGGTCTGACGCAAATCCCGACGCCTGCGCTCGACACGGTCCTGGCGCTGATCGTCCAGCACGCCAAGATGGCAGGGCTCGCGGTGCAGACCGTCCGCTCAAGGTGAACTCCCCGGCTTTTGCATGATCATGCGGCCCTGCCCGGCCGCGCGCGCGCCCCGTGGACATTTGCCGATCACGGCGGCATCCTGCCCGTTTCTGAAAATCAAACGAGATCAGGGCGCGCGTTTCACGCCCCCGGGGAAACGGTTCAGAGGCAGGCGATGATCAAGACACGATTTACCGAGCTCGTCGGCGTCGACCACCCGATCGTCCAGGGCGGAATGCAATGGGTCGGCCGGGCGGAACTGGTCGCGGCCGTCGCCAATGCCGGCGCGCTCGGCTTCATCACCGCGCTGACCCAGCCGACGCCGGAGGACCTGACCAAGGAAATCGCGCGCTGCCGCAGCCTGACCGACAAGCCGTTTGGCGTCAACCTGACCATTCTGCCGTCGATCAAGCCACCTCCCTATGCGGAATACCGTCAGGCCATCATCGAGAGCGGCGTCAAGATCGTCGAGACCGCCGGCAACAAGCCGCAGGAACACGTCACGGAATTCAAGAAGCACGGCATCGTGGTGGTGCACAAATGCACCAGCGTCCGCCACGCGTTGTCGGCGGAGCGCATGGGGGTCGATGCGATTTCGATCGACGGTTTTGAGTGCGCCGGCCATCCCGGCGAGGACGATACGCCCGGACTCATCCTCATTCCGGTGGCGGCCGACAAGGTGAAGATTCCGATGATCGCATCCGGCGGCTTCGGCGACGGCCGCGGTCTGGTCGCCGCCCTTGCGCTGGGCGCCGAAGGCATCAACATGGGCACCCGCTTCATGTGCACCAGGGAGAGCCCGATCCATCAACGGATCAAGGAAAAAATCGTCGCCAATGATGAGCGCGAGACCGAACTGATTTTTCGTACCATGCGCAACACCTCGCGTGTCGCCAAAAACGCGGTCAGCAGCCAGGTCGTCGCCATGGAAAAGGAAGGCGCGACCTTCGAGCAGGTCCGCGATCTCGTGGCCGGCGCGCGCGGCAAAATGGTTTACGCGACCGGCGAGGCCGATGAAGGCATCTGGTCCGCAGGACAGGTACAGGGATTGATCCATGATATCCCGAGCTGCGCGGAGCTGGTATCACGCATCATCCGCGAGGCGGAAGCCATCATCCAAAGCCGGCTCGAAGGCATGATATCCGGCAACCGCCGCCAAGCCGCCGAATAGGCGGCCACCCTCCACCCCCCAACGGGAACTATTCGAATGAAGGCCTATGTCTATGGCGCCAACGGCGCCGCAATTACCGAAATCGCCAAGCCGTCTCCGAAGGGCACGCAGGTTCTGGTCCGCGTGCGCGCCTGCGGCCTCAATCGCGCCGACCTCGGCATGACCAAGGGACACGCGCATGGCAGCGCCGGCGGCGCCGGCACGGTGCTCGGGATGGAATGGTCGGGCGAGATCGCCGAAATCGGCCCCGACGCCAGCGGCGTCAAGGTCGGCGACAAGGTGATGGGTTCGGGGAGCGCGGCTTTCGCGGAGTACACCCTGGCCGACCACGGCCGGCTGTTTCGCGCACCGTCGAATATGAACTTCGAGGAAGCCGCCACCCTCCCCATTGCGCTTTCCACCATGCACAATGCCGTCGTGACCAACGGCGCCTTGCAGCCGGGCCAGACTGTTCTGATTCAAGGCGCCAGTTCCGGCGTCGGCCTGATGGCGCTACAGATCGCAAAGCTCAAGGGCGCCAAACTCGTGATCGGCTCTTCAACCGATCCGGTGCGCCGCGGGCGGCTGAAGGAATTCGGCGCCGATCTGGCTGTGGATTCCAGCGATCCCGGCTGGGTCGATCAAGTGCTGCAGGCAACCGCCGGCGACGGCGTCGATCTGATCGTCGACCAGATTTCGGGCAAGGTCGCCAGCCAGAATCTCAAGGCCGCCAAAATCAAGGGCCGCATCGTCAATGTCGGCAGGCTCGGCGGAACCCATGCCGATTTCAACTTCGATCTGCACGCCGCGCGCCGCATCAGCTATATCGGCGTCACCTTCCGCAGCCGCACGATCGAGGAGATTCGCGAGATTTTCGACGAGGTCCGCAAGGATATCTGGCCGGCGGTGGAATCGCGCCGGCTGCAATTGCCGATCGACAAGGTGTTTGCCTTCGACGATATCGGCAAGGCGTTCGAGCACATGGAAGCCAACAAGCATCTCGGCAAGATCGTCGTGACG
>JBAVEE010000116.1:0-2189 GCA_049587575.1 Bradyrhizobium sp. | reverse complement strand
GACCGAACGCGAGCACGCCGCCGAGGCGATGCGTGATCGCGAACGTAGCTATCGGCTGCTTGTCGAGGGCGTTACCGATTATGCGATTTACATGCTCGATCTCGGCGGTCACGTGACGAGCTGGAATAGCGGCGCGCAACGGATCAAGCAGTACACGGCCACCGAGATTCTCGGTCGTCACTTTCGTGAATTCTACACGGAGGAAGAACTCCGGCGCGGGGAGCCGGAGGCCAATCTCGAAGCCGCCCGCCGGGACGGCCGGTTCGAGGCGAATGCCTGGCGGCGGCGCAAGGACGGCAGTCAGTTCTGGGCCAACGTTGTTATTGAACCCTTGCGAAACGAGAATGGCGTGCTGATCGGCTTTGCGAAGGTGACCAGCGATATCAGCGAGCGCCGGCGTGCCGAGCAGGTGATCCGCGAGGGCGGGGCGCGAATAAATGCGCTGATCGAGACCATCGTCGACGGCGTCATCCTGAGCGACAAGGTCGGAAATATCCAGACCTTCAATCCGGCATGCCAAAAGCTTTTCGGTTATCGGATGGACGAAGTGGCGGGCAAGAACGTCAAGATGCTGATGCCCCAGCAATATCGCAGCGAGCACGATTCCTACCTCGCCAATTATCGCGACACCGGCGTGCGCAAGATCATCGGCATCGGCCGGGAGGTTGTGGGCCAACGCAAGGACGGATCGACGTTCCCGATGCTGCTTTCGGTCGGAGAGGCCAAACAGGATGACGAAGATATCTTTGTTGGCATCATCCACGACCTGAGCGATCGGAAACGAACCGAGCAACAGCTCGTCCAGGCGCAGAAGATGGAAATGGTAGGTCAACTCTCGGGAGGAATTGCCCACGACTTCAACAACCTGCTGACGGTGATCGTGGGCAACGCGGAGTTTCTAAGCGAGCAGCTCGGTTCGCGACAGGAATTAAAGCAACTTGCCGACGACATCGGTCTAGCCGGGGAGCGCGGCGCCGAACTGACGCAGCGCTTGCTGGCGTTCAGTCGCCGGCAAATGCTTCGGCCGGCCGCCATCGATTGTAACGAGCTTCTCGGGTCGATGCACAAGTTGCTGCGACGGACACTGCGCGAGGATATCGAAATCAGGACCGACTTCGATCCATACCTGATTTCAGCGTTCGCCGATCCGGTCCAGCTGGAGTCGGCAGTGCTAAATCTTGCCCTGAACTCGCAGGACGCGATGGCGGCCGGGGGGTGCCTCACGCTCAGTACCGCCGCCGCATCGATCGACGAGGACTATCAAACCCAGCATCCTGAAGCCGTGCCCGGCGAATACGTCCTGGTTTCCGTTACGGACACCGGGCATGGCATGCCGAAGGAAGTCATCCGGCGAGCGTTCGAGCCATTTTACACGACCAAGGAAGTGGGCAAAGGCAGCGGCCTTGGCCTGAGCATGGTCTACGGTTTCATAAAGCAGTCGAATGGACATGTCTCGATCTACAGCGAACCTGAACTCGGAACGACGATCCGGATGTATCTACCGCCGATGGTTTCGAAACTTCAGCAACCCGCTGGAAAATCGCGCAACAGCGAAAGCACTAGCCCGCGCGGCACCGAAACAATCATGGTTGTCGAAGACGATTCCTTTGTTCGATCATTTGTCGTGGCGCGATTGGAGAGTCTTGGCTATTCGGTCGTCGCCGCCATCGATGGCAACGATGCGCTGCGCAAACTCAGGACCGACATTCAAGTCGATATCCTGTTTACCGACATCGTGATGCCCGGAGGCATCAACGGCTGGGAGCTCGCCGATCAGGCAAAGCAGATACGGCCGGGACTGCCCGTTCTTCTCACCTCCGGCTATGCGTTGGAGACACTGGTGCAGCAGGGCCGGCTTGAGGCGGGTGCAATGGTGCTCTCCAAGCCATACCGCAAGGAGGCCCTTGCTCGCAGGCTGCGCGAAATCCTGCTGGTGGGATCGCTCTCATCGCAAACGGCGAAGACGGCCGCTGCTTCCCTGGGTGAGACAGACCCGGCGAAATGAATCGGTCGCTATTGCCGTCATGTTGCCCCGTAATTCTCCGGGCGGGGAGGAATTTACGGCCTGGATGTCTGGCCGTGATGGCGGTTCGCTCTGCAGGGAACATCGCAGGTCTGGCCGCGAGTGCATCTGATCGAAGCCGCAACCTCCGTAATTCTACCGGCCGGTATTTTAGGGAGGTCTAAAG
>JBAVEE010000115.1:0-1539 GCA_049587575.1 Bradyrhizobium sp. | reverse complement strand
CCGGCAAGCAGATCGACAATGCGGTCAAGCTCTACATGCAGCAGCACGGGGACACCGTCGCCGGCAAGAAGATCGAAGTCATCCTGAAGGATGACGCCGCGGTTCCCGACAACACCAAGCGCCTCGCGCAAGAGCTGATCGTCAACGACAAGGTCAATTTCATCGCCGGTTTCGGCATCACGCCCGCGGCGCTGGCGGCAGCACCGCTCGCGACGCAGGCCAAGATACCGGAAATCGTGATGGCGGCCGGCACCTCGATCATTACCGAGCGATCGCCTTACATCGTGCGCACCAGTTTCACGCTTGCGCAATCATCCACCATCATCGCCGACTGGGCGGTCAAGAACGGCATCAAGAAGGTCGCCACGCTGACGTCGGACTACGCCCCCGGCAACGATGCGCTGAACTTCTTCAAGCAACACTTCACTGCCGGCGGCGGGCAGATCGTCGAAGAGGTCAAGGTGCCCTTGGCCAACCCCGATTTCGCGCCGTTCCTGCAGCGGATGAAAGATGCCAAGCCTGACGCCATGTTCGTGTTCGTGCCTGCAGGGCAGGGCGGCAACTTCATGAAGCAATATGCCGAACGCGGACTCGACAAGGCGGGTATCAAGGTGATCGGTCCCGGCGACGTCACCGACGACGACCTGTTGAACAGCATGGGGGACGCGGTGCTCGGCACCGTCACCGCGCATATTTATTCGGCAGCCCATCCGTCTGCGATGAACAAGGAATTTGTCGCCGCCTACAAGAAGGCGTTCAACCAGCGCCCCGGCTTTATGGCGGTGGGTGGCTATGACGGCATGCACCTGATTTACGCGGCGCTGCAGAAGACCGGCGGCAAGACCGACGGCGATGCGCTGATCGACGCCATGAAGGGGATGAAATGGGAAAGCCCGCGCGGGCCGATTTCGATCGATCCGGAAACCCGCGATATCGTGCAGAACGTCTACATCCGCAAGGTCGAGAAGGTCGGCGGCGAACTCTACAACGTCGAATTCCAGACTTTTGAGGCCGTCAAGGATTCCGGCAAGACCAAGAAGTGACGCAGCAAGACAGGGAGAGCGCGGTGTCCCGCACCCTCCACGTCGCGTTCGGCAAAAGCGCGAAGCGCGTTTTCGCGCAGATGTCCGGGTATTCTGCCCTCCGGTAAAAAGGGAAGACCTGGGTGGCCGGGACACAGGCGAGCGGAAGCGACGCCGTTCTTCAGACCGCTTTGCCCGGCCATGACGATCTAATATTTTTCATGTCTTTGTCGGCGCTGCGGGCGAGATCGGTTCCATGACCTCACTGTTTACCATCCTGTTTGACGGCGTTGCCTACGGCATGCTGCTGTTCGTGCTGGCCTGTGGTCTGGCGGTCACGCTTGGATTGATGAACTTCGTCAATCTCGCGCATGGCGCCTTTGCCATGGCGGGCGGGTACGTCTGCGCGGTTCTGGTCAATCAATCCGGCTGGCCGTTCTTCGCGGCGCTTCCGCTTGCCTTTGTCGCAAGCGCCCTGATCGGTGTGGTGCTGGAGCGCGCGCTCTACCGTCACCTC
>JBAVEE010000114.1:0-1815 GCA_049587575.1 Bradyrhizobium sp. | reverse complement strand
GGAAGTGCGCGACGACGTAGTAGGTGTCCTGCAGCACGCGATCGACGCCGGCGTTGGCGAGCACCACACCGGTGACGCCGCCCACGGTGAACAGGAAGATGAAACCGATCGCCCACAACATCGGCGTTTTGAACTCGATCGAGCCGCCCCACATCGTGGCGATCCACGAGAATATCTTAACGCCGGTCGGCACCGCGATCACCATGGTGGCGGCGACGAAATAGGCCTGCGTCGCCGACGACATGCCGACGGTGTACATGTGGTGCGCCCACACCACGAAGCCGATGCCGCCGATCGCCACCATCGCGTAGGCCATGCCGAGATAACCGAACACCGGCTTCTTCGAGAAGGTCGAGACGATCTGGCTGATCATGCCGAACGCAGGCAGGATCAGGATGTAGACTTCGGGATGGCCGAAGAACCAGAACAGGTGCTGGAACAGCACCGGATCGCCGCCGCCTTCGGCCGAGAAGAAGGTGGTGCCGAAATTGCGGTCGGTCAGCAGCATGGTGATGGCGCCGGCGAGCACCGGCAGCGACAACAGCAGCAGGAACACCGTCACTAGGATCGACCATACGAACAGCGGCATCTTGTGCAGGGTCATGCCCGGCGCGCGCATGTTGAAGATCGTGGTGATGAAATTGATGGCACCCAGAATCGACGAGGCGCCGGCCAGGTGGATCGACAGAATGGCGAAATCGACCGCCGGTCCCGGATGGCCCGAGGTCGATAGCGGCGCATACATGGTCCAGCCCGTGCCGACACCGTTGGCGCCCGGCTCGCCCTCGACGAAGGTCGAGATCAGGAGCAGCGCGAACGACGCCGGCAACAGCCAGAACGAGATATTGTTCATGCGCGGGAACGCCATGTCCGGCGCGCCTATCATCAGCGGCACGAACCAGTTTCCGAAGCCGCCGATCATCGCCGGCATCACCATGAAGAAGATCATGATCAGACCGTGCGAGGTCACGAACACGTTGTAGGTATGGGAATTGTGGAAGATCTGGACGCCCGGATACATCAATTCGGCGCGGATCGCGATCGACATCGCCGCGCCGATGATGCCCGCAATGACTGCGAACACCAGGTACATCGTGCCGATGTCCTTGTGATTGGTCGAATAGACGTAACGCCGCCATCCGGTCGGATGATCGTGCGCGTGATCGTCATGGGCGTGATCGTCGTGTGTCGCTGCCGAAGTTGCCATTTTCAAATCCTGCCTTGCAGTACTTTTTGGGCTTTGCGGTCCCGTCGCCCTTGTCCCGTCCGATTGCGCCTAAGCTTTCAGGCTTACTGCGCCGCTGCGGCCGCCGAAGCGAACGAGTTCGCCGGGTTGGCCGCAAATTTCTTCTTCGCCGTCTCGACCCAGGCCGCGAAGTCCTGATCGCTCACGACCCGCACCGCGATCGGCATAAAGGCGTGATCCCTGCCGCACAATTCCGAGCATTGTCCATAGAACATGCCGGTCTTGGTGGCCTTGAACCAGGTTTCGTTGAGGCGGCCGGGGATGGCGTCGATCTTGATGCCGAACGCCGGCACCGCGAAGGAATGGATCACATCGGCGCCGGTGGTCTGGACCCGGATCACCTTGTTCACCGGCACGACCATCTCGTTGTCGACGCCGAGCAGCCGGGGCTGCTTGTCCTGGGCCAACAGCGAATCGAACTCGAACTTGCCGTTGTCCGGATAGGCGTAGCTCCAATACCACTGCTTGCCGGTTGCCTTGATCGTGAGATCGGCTTTTGGCACATCGAGCTGCAGGAACAGCAAACGGAACGATGGCACCGCGATACCCACCAGAATGAGGACGGGTAT
>JBAVEE010000113.1:0-4382 GCA_049587575.1 Bradyrhizobium sp. | reverse complement strand
AGTTTACCGCAGACGATCAGTCGAGCTGGGGAATCGTCGAAGGCGACCAGGTGATCGCGGTCAGCGGTGATCCCTTTGGTGAATGGCAACGTACGCCGCGCGCGCATTCATTGACCGATGTGAAGATCGAGTTGCCGCTCGTGCCGCGCACGTTCTATTGCGTCGGACTGAATTATCTCAGACATCTCAAGGAGGCCGCCGACAAGCGCGGCGAGGTGCCAAACGTTCCCGACCGGCCCGAGATCGGCTACCGCGCACAGAACGCGCTGATCGCGCATGATGAGGACGTCGTCATTCCCGCAACGGCCACCGAAAAGATCCATTATGAGGGCGAGCTGGTCGTCGTCATCGGCAAAAAGGCAAAGCACCTCAGCCAGCGCGATGCGATGTCCTGCGTGTTCGGCTACACCATCGGCAACGATGTCAGCGAGCGTACCTGGCAGAAGGCCGACCGCGGATTGTGGCGGGCCAAGAATGCCGACACCTTCAAGCCGATGGGACCGTGGATCGAAACCTCGGTCGATCTCGACCGAATGGAAACCATCGTGAGAGTGAACGGCAAGGAGAGCAATCGTTTCCGTACCAACGACATGATCTTCGGCATCGAGGCATTCATCGTCGAAATGACGAAATATTTCACCCTCTGGCCGGGCGACGTGATCTGGATGGGAACCGACGGCGCTTCGCCCGACCTCAAGGCCGGCGACGTGGTCGAGATCGAGATCACCGGGATAGGCACCTTGCGCAACAGATTTGTTGCGGAAACAACGCCGCAGAGCCAGCCATGACTCGCCACTCCACCGCGCATTACTTCCTCGAAGGCCTGGTCGACCTCGGCATCGATTATATTTTTGCCAATCTGGGCACCGATCACGTGTCCCTGATCGAGGAGTTGGCGCGCTGGGACAGCGAAGGGCGCGAACACCCCGAAATGATCCTGTGCCCGCACGAAATCGTCGCCGTGCACATGGCGGCCGGCTATGCGCTGGCGACCGGACGGGCCCAGGCGGTGTTCGTGCATGTCGACGCCGGCACCGCGAATGCCTGCATGGCGATCCAGAACCTGTTTCGCTACCGGCTGCCGGTGCTGCTGTTTGCCGGACGCGCGCCTTACACCCTGCACGGCGAACTGCCGGGCTCGCGCGACACCTATGTGCATTTCGTGCAAGACCCGTTCGACATCGCCAGCATCGTCAGGCCTTACGTCAAATGGGAATATTCGCTGCCGTCGGGTATCGTGGTGAAGGAGGCGCTGGCGCGCGCCAGTGCGTTCGCGCAGAGCGACCCGCCCGGCCCGGTCTATATGATGCTGCCGCGCGAAACGCTGGCGGAAGAATGGGACGACGCCGATATGCCGGCCTATCCGCCCGCCCGATATGGCAGCGTGCAGGCAGGCGGTATCGAGCCGGTGCGGGTCAATGCGATAGCCGAAGCATTGATGGCGGCTGAAAGCCCGATCGCGTTGACGGCCTATCTCGGCCGCAAGCCGGAAGCCGTCGCGGTGCTCGACCGGCTGGCGCAGACCTGCGGCATCAGGGTCGCGGAATTCAATTCGATCGACCTCAATATTTCGCAGGACTCGCCCTGCTTCGCCGGCTTCGATCCCCTGCCGCTGCTCGAACAGGCCGATCTCGGCCTGCTGCTGGATTCGGACGTACCGTTCATACCGCAATATGCCAGGCGGGCTGGCGCCATCCAATGGATCCAGATCGATGTCGATCCCCTGAAGTCGGATTTTCCGATGTGGGGATTTCCGACCGACATCAGAATTCAGGGCGATTGCGCGACCGTGCTGCGGCAGGTGCTCGATGCGGTGGAGGCCCGCGCCGACGACGCCTGGCGCCGGCGCGTCGCCGAACGGATGGCAGGTTGGGGCGTTGCGCGCGAAGCCGCCGTGAAGCGACGCGCCGCGGCAAGCGCCAACAAGGGTGTTTCAGGCGCGCTCAGTCCAGCCTTTTTGTTCGCAACCCTGAACGAAAGATTGTCGCAGGACGACATTGTCGTGAACGAGGCGATCCGCAACGCGCCAATCCTTCAGGAGCATATCACGCGCACGAAGCCGCGGAGTTATGTCGGCCTTGCCGGCGGCGGCCTTGGATTTAGCGGCGGCATGGCGTTGGGGCTCAAGCTGGCGCAGCCGGACCGCCGCGTCGTGCAGGTGATCGGCGACGGCGGATTTCATTTCTCCTCGCCGGACAGCGTCTACGCGGTGGCGCAGCAATACCGGATTCCGATCCTGACGGTGGTGCTGGACAATGGCGGCTGGCAGGCGGTGAAGTCGGCGGTCCAGCGGGTTTATCCCAAAGGGGTGGCCGCACAAACCGATCAGTTTCAGTCGCGGCTGACCTCGGGCCGTCAGGGCGAGCGGCGGGATTTCTCCGCCGTGGCAAAGGCCTTCGGCGCGCATGGCGAAAGCGTCACGGAGCCGGATGATCTCGCGGCATCGATCGACCGCTGTCTGGCCGCGCTGGACGACGGCAGGGCCGTCGTGCTGCACGTTCACGTCACGCGGCTCTGAAACAAGAACTTTTTACCGACGACAGCGGGGACATCGAACGAAATGAGACATTCCTGCAGATACCTCGGGATTGCCGGCTGTCTCGGCTTGATGACCCTCGCCGCGGCTTCATTCAGTTCCGCGTCCGCGCAGGAGGACCCATCAAAGTACCCGACGCGAGCCATTCACATTGTCGTCGGCTTCACGCCGGGCGGCGGCAACGACATCATCGCGCGCATCGTGGGACAGAAACTGTCCGATAGCCTCGGCCAGCCCGTCATCATCGACAATAAACCGGGCGGCGGGGCGATCGTCGCGACCGAATATGTCGCCAAATCGGCGCCCGACGGCTACACGCTGCTGGTCGGTGCCAGCGGCGCCATGGCCATCAATCCGGCCGTCTATGCCAAGCTGCCCTACGATTCGATCCGGGATTTTGTTCCGGTCTCCGAACTCGGCTCGTTTCCGTTGATTCTGATCGTCAACGCGTCCTCACCGATCAAGTCGGTTGCCGATCTTGTCGCCTTTGCGAAGGCAAATCCGGACAAGACGAATTACTCCTCCTCGTCCGCCGCCTTCCAACTCGTCACCGAACTGTTCAAGCAGAAAACCGGCGCCCCGATGCAGGAGATTCCCTACAAGGGCGCGAACGATTCGGTGATGGCCGTGATCTCCGGCCAGGTGACCGCGACCATCGCCGACGCCGGTCCGGTATCGGGCCAGATGCACGGCGGTCAAGTGCGCGCACTCGCGGTTACGGCGCCGAAACGGACGGAAGACCTTCCGGACGTTCCGACCATGAAGGAGGCCGGCGCCGACGTCGACGCCGTGCTGTGGAGCGGCATCTTTGCGCCAAGGCAGACGCCACCTGCAATCGTGAAGAAACTCGAGAGCGAGTTGATGCGGATCGCGAGGTTACCGGACGTCGTCACTCGCCTGAAGCCGCTCGGCATCGCGTCGGTGGGCAACTCCTCGGAGCAATTTGCGCGGATTCTGGCGTCGGATATCGCGCGGTGGACCGACGTCGCGAAGGCCGGCCATATCAGGATCGAGCAATAGCGCTGCGCGGCGAGATCAGGCCGACGATAACCGTAGCAATCGCGGCGACAGCAACATTGAGAATCAGCGCCCCGAGCCCGACATAAAACACATAGCTGGCGCCGTCGAGATTGACGGTCGCGAGCGGCTTCAGCCCGTTGCTCCACGCCGTCCACGATCCCCATAGAATTCCCGCGGCCCAGCCGAGCAAGAGACCTTCGGCGCGGAACCAGCGCGTGAACAATCCGAACACCAGCGCCGGAAAGGTTTGCAAAATCCACAAGCCGCCGAGCAACTGCAGATCGAGCGCAAATTGCGTCGGCAGGAAGATCGTGAAAGCCAGCGCTCCGACCTTGACGACCAGCGAGGCGATCTTGGCGACCGCAGCCTCGCCGGCGTGGCTGATGCCGGGATCGATGTAGGATTTCCAGACGTTGCGGGTGAACAGATTGGCCGCCCCGATGCTCATCACCGCGGCCGGCACCAGCGCACCGATCGCGATCGCCGAGAACGCAAAACCGGCAAACCAGGACGGGAACAGCACCTTGAACAGCATCGGTACCACGTCGTTATTCGACGTCACCTTGATGTGGGCCGCATAGGCCATGTAACCAAGCAGCGCGATCAGCCCGAGCAGCAGCGTATAGGCCGGCAGCAGGATCGCATTCTTGCGAATGGTATCGGCCGACCTTGAGGCGAAGATTCCGGTCAGGGTATGCGGATACATGAACGCGGCGAGCGCCGAGCCGAGCGCCAGCGTCGCATAGGGCAGCACCTGCGACGGCTTCAGGATCAGACCGGTCGCGCCCCCTTTCGCCGCGAAAGCGTCGTTGGCGGCGGCAAACAC
>JBAVEE010000112.1:0-1927 GCA_049587575.1 Bradyrhizobium sp. | reverse complement strand
CGTCAGGCCGGCCGCATCGTCTCGGTTGCCGTCATCGTCGCGATCGGCGTCAACGGAGACGGCCGGCGCGAGGTGCTGGGCATGACGGTGGGCGCCTCGGAAGCGGAGACGGGTCGCCGATCAGCTGCGGCCCAAGCTGCCTAAGCTCGCCGGCTTCCTCGACGAGGCCGAGACCGACGTGCTCGCCTAAATGACCTTTCCGCCGCCGCATCGGACCAAGCCACCAACCCGATCGAGCGCCTCAACGGCGAGATCAAGCGACACACCGAGGTGTGTCGGCATCTTCCCAATGAGGACGCCATCGTTCGTCTCATAGGAGCGATCCTGCTCGAGCAGAACGATGAATGGGCCGTCGATCAGATAGAGTGCCCGCGAGAATGATAAATGCGACAGCCGGTATTGCTACTTAGGCAGATTGTTGCAATTGATTAGGTGTGACCGCATTCACAATGAAGTGGACCCGGAAATAGGACCAAACGTTAAGGTGTGAAGCGTCCTGCTCTGTCTCAACCGATGGAGTACGGATATGACCAAATCACGCAAGAAGTTTGATGCCGCATTCAAGGCCCGAATTGCCCTGGAGGCACTGCGCGAGGTAGCGACGGTGCCGGAGCTGGCGAAGCGGCATGGCATTCATCCGAACCAGATCTATGGCTGGAAGAAGCAGGTTCTCGACAACGTGGCGAGCCTTTTCGCGCGCGGCGCGAGCTCTTTGGGGGATGGCGAGGAGCACGAGCGCGAGACGGCGAAGCTTTATACCAAGATTGGCCAGTTGACGGTTGAAAGGGATTTCTTGGCCAGGAGGCCCGGGCGATGAGTGTCCCCGAGCGGAGGGCGATGGTCGAGCGGCCTGCCGAGAATTTGTCGGTTCGCCGGCAATGTGTGCTGCTGAATCTGGCGCGTTCGGGCGTCTATCGTCCCGGGCCGGCCACCGGCGCCGACGATCTGGCCATGATGCGGCTGATCGACGAGTTGCATCTGAAGTGGCCGTTTTACGGCTCGCGGCGAATGGTGTTCGAACTCAACCAGGCGGGCCACGGCATCAACCGCAAGCGCGTGCAAAGACTGATGCGCGTGATGGGGATCGAAGCGTTGGTTCCGCGCCCCGGCACCAGCAAAGCCGCGCCCGGCCACAAGATCTATCCCTATCTGCTGCGCGGCGTGAGCATCACCGAGCCCAATCACGTCTGGGCCAGCGACGTCACCTATATTCCGATGGCGCTTGGCTTTCTGTATCTGGTGGCGATTATCGACTGGGCCACCCGCGCGGTTCTGGCGTGGCGCTTGTCGAACACGATGGATACGGGCTTTTGCATCGCTGCGCTCGACGAAGCTCTGGCGCGGCACGGCACGCCGAAGATATTCAACACCGATCAGGGCGCGCAGTTCACCAGCATCGCCTTCACCGGCAGGCTCGAGGCCGCAGGCATCGCGATTTCGATGGACGGACGCGGTCGTTTCATGGACAATATTTTCATCGAACGCTTGTGGCGCTCGATCAAATACGAGGAAGTGCATCTGAAAGCCTATGCTGACGGACGCGAAGCGCGAGACGGCATCGGATCATGGATGAATTTTTACAATCATCGCCGCCCGCATCAGGCGATGAACAACCAGTTCCCCATGGCGGTATGGTGTGCCGGCATGGACAGGATCGAGGCGGCGAAGACTGTGGATATGCCGCTTCGCTTGGACAACGCAAACGCGTTGCCCACATACCCACAGCAGACGCAAAAGCAGCAGCAGGAAGCTGCTTGATTTGAAGGACAAAGGCAGGCGCTATCACACCTTAACTTCGGCGATCCCTGGTCCCAGGTCCGGGGTCCACTTCAAACTTTGCCGAAGGCGTCAGCCTGCTTTCCACGCGGAGAAGTTCGCTCATCTTGATAATTAGAAGGGTCCCTTCGGTGATTACCAAGGCATAGAC
>JBAVEE010000111.1:0-2251 GCA_049587575.1 Bradyrhizobium sp. | reverse complement strand
GCGCTGCTTCGGCTGATTTCATCCGACGGGCCGATTGTCTTTCTGGGCAGCAACATCCAGGGCCTGCGTTTCAAGGCGATGCGGCCGTTCCGCCGCGACATGCAGATCGTGTTTCAGGATCCGTTCGGCGCGCTCTCCCCGCGCATGTCTGTCGGCGACATCGTCGCCGAAGGCCTCAGCGTGCATCAGCCTTCGTTGTCGGGCGAGGAGCGCGAGGCGCGGGTGATCAAGGCGCTCAGGGATGTCGGCATGGATCCGGCGACGCGCTTCCGCTATCCGCATGAATTCTCCGGCGGCCAGCGCCAGCGTATCTCGATCGCGCGCGCGGTTGTGCTGGAGCCGAATTTCGTGGTGCTGGACGAGCCGACCAGCGCGCTCGACATGCTGTTCCAGGCCCAGATGGTCGATCTGCTGCGCGAATTGCAGCGCAAGCGCGATCTGACCTACATGTTCATCTCGCATGACCTGCGCGTGGTCGCCTCGCTCGCAAGCCATCTGATCGTGATGCGTCACGGCAAGGTGGTGGAGGAGGGGCCGGCTTCTGAATTGTTCAGGAACCCGAAGACCGGCTATACCCGCGCGCTTTTCGCCGCCGCATTCCGGCTGGAAACCGCGAACGGCGGCGCTGTCGCTCAATAGCCTCTAGGCCATCCGCTTGATCGCGGTGATCTCGCTGCCCGCGGCCTTGATGCGCGTGATCGCCTCGCGCGTTGTTTCGATCGTGGTGGCCATGTGGTGGGCGTTGGCGTGGACGATGGTGTCGGCGTCGCGGACGATCGCGACATGGCCTCTCCAGAAGATCAGGTCGCCGCGCTGCAAATTGCCGGCTTCGCTCGGGGCCAGCGTCCTGCCGAGGCCAGCCTGCTGCATGTCGCTGTCGCGGGGGCAGCCGGTGCCGGCGGCGTTCAGTGACACCTGGACGAGGCCGGAACAATCGATGCCCAAACTGCTCTTGCCGCCCCAGAGATAGGGCGTGCCGGCGAACTGCTCGGCGACGGCGACGAAATCCGCGGCATGGTGATCGATAAGGCCGACATGTTGTCGCGGCAGATACCAGTTCTCGCGCGTCACGGCAAAGGAGTCCTGTTCGCGCGTCACCATTATCCTTGCCCCCATCACCAGCGTATCGGCCGGCGGCAGCTTGATCGAGGGACCGGGAAAGGCGAATGTCCGCAGACTCGTGATCTTGTGCGTCGGCTCCCCGGCCGGCTTTGCGAGCGTGCGATCGGGAAGCCAGCCGACATAGCCGTCGCTGTTCAACTGGCCCCACGCAAAACCTTCGCCGTTGCGGTCATAGATGGTGACACGCTCGCCTTTAAGCGCCTGCGTCGCCAACTCGGCCTCAGGGGAGGGTGCGCAGCGCAATGGCGCGATGGCGTCGGAAATCTCGAACTCTTCTCCCGCGACAAAACGCTTCGCCTCGACCTTGCCTTCGAGATATTTCGCGGCAAGATCGGGCCGGGCCGGCGTCAGGCGCGGATCATCCATAGCGGTCGCTCAGCAGTTTGTAGATGGCGCGGGCGGCCTGGCATTCGCCGCCCTCCGGTCGCGCCGGCTTTGCTGACGGCGTCCAGCCGTAGATATCGACATGCAGCCAGCTTTTCGCGGCTTCGACGAAGCGTTGCAGGAACAGCGCGCAAGTGATCGAGCCGGCGAAGCTGCCCGATGGCGCGTTGTTGATATTGGCGACTTTCGAATCGAGCCAGGCGTCGTAAGCTGGCCACAGCGGCAATCGCCACAATGGATCGTTTTCCTGTCTCGCGCAAACCGCCAGTTCCTGCGCCAGCGTCTCGTCATTGGTGTAAAAGGGCGGTAAATCCGGCCCCAACGCCACCCGCGCCGCACCGGTCAGGGTGCCGAGATCAATCAGGAGATCGGGCTTCTCCTCGTCGGCGAGCGCCAGCGCATCGGCCAGCACCAGCCGGCCTTCGGCGTCGGTATTGCCGATTTCCACCGTAATGCCCTTGCGCGAGGGGAAGACGTCGAGCGGGCGGAAGGCGTTGCCGGCAACCGCGTTCTCGACCGCGGGGATCAGCACCCTCAGGCGCAGCTTCAGTCCCGCATCCATCACCATCAGCGCCAGCGCCAGCACATTGGCGGCGCCGCCCATATCCTTCTTCATGATCAGCATGCCGCCGGACGGCTTCAGGTCGAGCCCGCCGCTATCGAAGCAGACCCCCTTGCCGACCAGCGTCACCTTGGGGTGGGCGGGATCGCCCCAGCTCAGATCGATCAGGCGGGGCGCGCGCGG
>JBAVEE010000110.1:0-1623 GCA_049587575.1 Bradyrhizobium sp. | reverse complement strand
ACGGACGCAAGATCGAGATCATCACCTATGACAACCACTCCTCGTCAGCCGATTCCGTTCGCGCTTTCCAGCGCGCGGTCAATGAGGACAAGGTCAATATCGTCATCGCCAGCTACATCAGCGAAGTGGTGCTCGCGCTGGAGCCCTGGGCCTCGCGCCTGAAAACGCCTTTCATCACGCCGGGCGCAGCGTCCAACGAGATCAGCAAGAGCGTCCACAACGACTATGAGAAGAACAAATACACCTTCCACGGCTATCTGACCTCGGCGGCGCTTGCGATGTCGGTCTGCGACGCCGCCAAGGAATTGCTGGTCGAGCAGAAGCACATGAAGACCGCCGTCATCATGAGCGAGGACGCCGCCTGGACCAAGCCGCTCGACGTCGGATACGAGGAATGCCTACCCAAGATCGGGCTGAAGGTACTCGACCACATCCGTTTCTCGCCCGACACCACCGACTTCACGCCGATCTTCAACAAGATCGAAGGCACCAAGCCCGACGTGATCATCACCGGCATTTCCCATGTCGGCGTGCAGCCGACGGTGCAGTGGAAGAACCAGCAGGTTCCGATCCCGATGTTCGGAATCAGCTCCCAGGCCACCAACTCGACCTTTGGCAAGGACACCAATGACGCCTCCAATGGCGTGCTCTATCAGGGCGTGTCCGGCACCGGCGTCGCGGTGACGGATAAATCGGTTCCCTTCGCGGACGGGTTCAACAAGAGGTTCGGCAACTTCCCGTCCTATGCCGGCTACACCGCGTATGACGAAGTCTACTACATCGCCGATGCCGTGAAGCGCGCCGGCTCTACCGATGCTGACAAGCTGATCGAAGCGCTGGAAAAGACCGACTGGGTCGGCACCATCGGCCGCGTCCAGTTCTACGGCAAGGAAGATCCGTTCACCCATTCGATCAAATACGGCAAGGGCCTGATCACCGGCTTGATGCTGCAATGGCAGGACGGCAAGCAGGTCGCGGTGTGGCCGAAGGAAGTCGCCAAGGGCCAGTTGAAGTTCCCAAGCTTCATCAAGGTCACATCGAACTGATCTCCGCACGATCATGCTCCCGGGGCTCGCCCGGGAGCATTTTCGCGATTGCAGTCTTCCAAAAGTGAGGCAGCGGTGCTGCTGCGGCCGATATAAATGCTTGCGTTTCAAATCCTGATCGACGGTTTTGCCATCAGCGCCTTGTACGCGTTGGGGGCCACCGGCTTCACCCTCATCTTCGGCGTTTCCGGCGTGCTCAACCTTTCGCACGGTGCCATCATGGTGCTGGCGGCGGTGGCGGCATGGGCGGCCGCCAGCGTGCTGCATGTCGACACCTATACCGGCGCGCTGATCGGAGTCGCGGCGGCGCTGGTCGCGGCGTTTGCCACCTACTTCGCGGTGGTCCAGCCGATCCAGAAGTCAACGCGAATTCCCAACGAGGAAAAGGAAATCTTCGTTCTCACCGGCACCTTGCTGTGGGGAATCATGATTCAGGAGCTGATCGCGTATTTCTTCACCAACAACGCCAAGACGGTGCTGCCGATCGTCGAGGGCGTGGTCGACATCCTAGGCGTACGCACCCCGCGAAACGAAATCTTCACCGCCGTGGTCTGCTGCCTGGTGATCGGCCTGCTCT
>JBAVEE010000109.1:0-11956 GCA_049587575.1 Bradyrhizobium sp. | reverse complement strand
GGCGAAGATGGCAGGCGGCCATGCCGACGACCTCGCCAGCGCCATTCTGCTCGCGGCCAACCGGCCGATATTGCTGGCGCCGGCGATGAACCCGCTGATGTGGAACAATGCCGCGACCCGCCGCAATGTCGCGCAGCTGCAGCGCGACGTTGCGCCGGGTTGCGGCATTGTTCCACATCAGCGGGTTCATCGCCGGCGCCAGCAGGATCGGCCGGCTCGCCGCGAGCAGGATGGCGGTCGCGAGATCGTCGGCGGCGCCGTGCGCCATCTTTGCCATCAGGTCCGCGGTCGCCGGCGCCACCACGATCAGGTCGCAGTCGCGGGCGAGCCGGATATGCCCGGCGTCGAATTCGCTCCCGGGATCGAACAAATCAGTGTAGCAGCGCTCGTTCGACAGCGCGCCCGCGGTCAGCGGCGTGACGAAGTGCTGTGCGGCCCTGGTCAACACGCAGCGGACGTGAATATGCCGTTCCCTGAGCCGCCGGATCAGATCCAGCGCCTTGTAGGCGGCAATGCCGCCACCGATGATCAGGGTGACGCGCGGGAGCTCGGCGGCGGCGCCGCGACCCTGCGGAGGCCCGGATCGCTGCTGAGCCGTCGCCCGGGAAGCAGGGGCCGCGAATGCGGGGCCGTTCTGCGAGGCGTCGCGCAGGATCACCCGGACCTCGTCCTCGACCGAGCGGCCATTGCGGGCGGCTCGCAGCCGCAGCGCGTCCCGGATGGCGTCGTCAAGCTTTCGGATCGTCAGGCTGGCCATGGGCTGCTCTGCCAAGGATTGCTAGCATTGCTATCAATTATTGGACTGCATTGCAATCACAACTGTCGAATGGCGAACAGGATTCCGATGAAGGTCGCAGCGATGACCCAGAGCGCCAGCGTGCGCCACCGGCTCTTGCGACCCTCGGTCCGCCCCATCGCCGCGATCGTCTCCGGCGAGAGCGTCAGGCCTTCCCGCGTCATGGTCTCCAACTGCTCGAGCACGACCACCGCCCGCGCCGCGATGGCCGGCAGGCCTGCGAACACCCGGCCCAGTTCTCCCGCGCCGGACATCGCCCCCTGGATGCGTCCCACCGGGCCGAGATTGCGCTCGATCCATTCCCGAACCACGGGATCGGCGACCTTCCAGATGTCGAGCTTGGGATCGAAGCCGCGCGCGACGCCCTCGACCACCACCATGGTCTTCTGCAGCAGGATCAATTCGGGGCGGGTCCGCATGTCGAACAGGCCGGTGACCTCCAGCAGCAGCGTCAGCAGCTTCGCCATCGAAATTTCTTCGGCGGTGCGGTTGTGGATCGGCTCGCCGATGGCGCGAATGGCCTGGGCAAAATTCTCCACCGAGTGGTGCGCCGGCACATAGCCGGCCTCGAAATGCACCTCGGCGACGCGGCGATAGTCGCGGGTAATGAAGCCCAGCAGAATCTCGGCGAGGAAACGCCGTTCCTTCACGCCGAGCCGGCCCATGATTCCGAAATCGACGGCGACCAGCCGGCCAGCGTCGTCGAGGAACAGATTGCCGGGGTGCATGTCGGCATGAAAGAAGCCGTCGCGCAGCGCATGGCGCAGGAAACTCTGGATTACCTTGCGACCGAGTTCGGGCAGATCGACTTGCGCTTGCTCGAGCCGCGCGTGATCGCTCAGCGCAATGCCGTCGATCCATTCCATGGTCAGGACATTATGCGAGGTGCGATCCCAGTCGACCGCGGGCACGCGAAAGTCAGGATCGTTCCGGGTGTTCTCCGCCATTTCCGACAGTGCGGCCGCCTCCAGCCGCAGGTCCATCTCCATCGCGACCGAGCGCGACATGGTGTTGATGATCTCGATCAGCCGCAGCCGCCGCGCCTCCGCCGAATAGGTCTCGGCCTTGTGCGCGACAAAGAAAAAATCGGCGAGGTCGCGGCGGAAGCGCGCGGCCACGTTGGGCCGCAACACCTTGACCGCAACTGAAGTGCGCACGCCGTCCCGTTCGGTTTCGCCGCGATGCACCTGCGCGATCGAGGCGGCGGCAACCGCCGGCCCGAGGCTCGCAAACGCCTGCGCCACAGGGCGTTCCAGCGAGGCGGCGATGACGGCTTCGGCCTCGGCCTGCGAGAACGGCGGCAGCCGGTCCTGCAGGCTTTCCAGATCTCGGGCCATCACGACGCCGACCACGTCGGGTCTGGTCGCAAGAAATTGTCCAAGTTTGAGATAGGCCGGCCCTAACCGCGTCAGCGCCCGCGACAGCCGCGGACCGGACTTGGCGCCGGGGCGCTCGATGATCCGGGCGAGGCGCAGCGCGAGCTGTCCGGGCGGCGGCACCAGGCTCGGATCGACCACACCGAACACGCCCTCGCGCGCGAACACGAAACCGGCGCGGGCGAGCCGCGCGATGTGGGTTATCGCGGAAATCACAAACGCCAGCCCGAATGCAATGCCGCGATGCCGCCCGAGAAACTTTGCCAGCCGACGCGGGAAAAGCCGGCGGCGCCGATCATTTCGGCGAAGGCGCCGGGCCTGGGGAATTTGCGGATCGACTCCACGAGATATTGATAGGACTCGGCGTCGCCGGTCACCGCGCGGCCGAGCGGCGGAATCACCTTGAACGAAAACAGATCGTAAATCCGGTCAAGCCCCGGCACGTCGACGGTGGAGAACTCCAGACACAGGAACCGGCCGCCGGGCCTCAGCACGCGAAACGCCTCGCTCAACGCGAGATCGATCCGCGGCACATTGCGGATGCCGAACGCGATGGTGTAGGCGTCGAACGCCTGGTTGGAAAAAGCCAGCTCCTCGGCATTGCCTTCGACGAACGATACCCGGTCGTCCAGGTGCCGCGCGGCCGCGCGCTCGCGGCCGACCGCCAGCATATCGGAATTGATGTCGCATACCGTCGCGCGAAAGCCCGGGCCTGCCGCCTCGGCGGCGCGGAACGCGATGTCGCCGGTGCCGCCGGCGACGTCGAGCAGCGCGAACGGCGTGTCGGCGCGCGGCGGGTTGAGTGCGTTGATCATCAGGTCTTTCCAGACGCGATGCAGACCCGCCGACATCAAATCGTTCATCAGGTCATAGCGCTGCGCCACGCTGTGAAACACGTCGTTCACCAGCGTCTGCTTGTCGCTCAGGGGGACATCCCTGAAGCCAAAATGCGTGGTTTCGTCCGGTTGGTCCATCAAGTCATCTCCGCCGCCGGACCATAGCGTGCCCGCCGCAATGGCGCTATCACGTCAGCATCTCAAGGTGAATGCGCCGATGCCCGAATTGCCCGAAGTCGAGACCGTCCGCCGCGGCCTGCAGCCGGCCATGGAGGGTGCGCGGATTGTAAAGGCCGAAATCCGGCGCAAAGACCTGCGGTTTCCGTTCCAGAAGGACTTTGTCTCGCGCCTCGAAGGCCAGACCGTGACGGGTCTCGGCCGGCGCGCCAAATACCTGATGGCCGATCTCGCCTCCGGCGATGTGCTGCTGATGCATCTCGGGATGTCCGGTTCGTTCCGCGTCCTCAAGGGCGGGGATCAGAGAACACCAGGCCAGTTTCACCATCCGCGCGACGAGGATCGCGCCCATGACCACGTTATGTTCCGGATGTCGTCGGGCGCCGTCATCGTCTTCAACGATCCGCGCCGGTTCGGTTACATGAAGATCGTCGCCCGCCAGGGGCTTGACGATGAGCCGCTGCTCCGGGGTCTCGGCCCCGAACCGCTCGGCAATGAATTCGATGCCGGCATGCTGGCGCGGTCATGCGTCAACAAGAAGACCAGCCTGAAGGCGGCGCTGCTCGATCAGCGCGTGGTCGCGGGGCTCGGCAATATCTACGTCTGCGAGGCGCTGTTTCGTGCGCATCTGTCGCCGCGACGACTGGCCGCCACTCTGGCCACTAAAAAGGGCGAACCGACCGATCGCGCCACGCGCCTGGTCGCCGCGATTCACGCGGTGCTCAACCAGGCCATCAAGGCCGGCGGCTCGTCGCTGCGGGATCATCGCCAGACCTCGGGCGAACTCGGCTATTTCCAGCATTCGTTTCAGGTCTACGACCGCGAAGGCGAGAAATGCCAGACCGCGGGTTGCGGCGGCATCGTGCGGCGGTTCACCCAGAACGGACGCTCCACCTTCTGGTGTCCGAAATGCCAGAAGTGAGATTGCTGCCTGCGCCGAGCGTGCCCCGGATGTTGCGCGGTGCGCGGCCGACCCGGGGTCCATATTATGCAACGATGGTTCGCATGATCCCGACTCTGCGGCGCACTGCCGAAGAGGCGCTGCACCGCGGCCGGGACACGGGCGCCCTTCAGGAAACGGCCGCGACCGCTTCCGCAGCCGGCTTCAAGAACATCGCCGAAAGAATGTCGGGCGATGCCGGCAGTTCGCTGACGATCGGTCGCTCATCGGCGGTCACGCCGGCGTCCAGCCTGGCCGCGACCCATTGCCAGAGGCCGCGCACTTCGTCCGCCGATTTGCCCGCCGGGGCATATTCACTCACCGCGAGGCCCGCGCTCACCGCATCCTGGTGGTCGTTGCGCATCACGATGAAAGGCTGGGCGAGAACACCGGCGATATCGAGCGCGGCTTCGTCGCAAAGCGCCGTCGCAGCGTTACCGATGCGTTGGCCGCGGATCGGCGTTTGATTGAGGACGAAGGCGAACGGCTTGTCGCTGGCGCGAATCATATGAAGCGTCGATGCGGTCGCTTCGATATCGGCGATTGTCGGTCGCGCCGGGATCAGGCACAGATCGGCGCAGCGAACGGCCGCCGTCGTCGCGGCGCTGATGCCGCCGGCGGTATCGATGATCGTCAGGGTCACGCCGCTGGCGCCCAAGGACTGCAGCCGTTGTTTGATTTCGCCGGCGACGTAGATGGGCTCGACGACGGGCTCGGCATAGATGCGCCGGCTCTGCCAGTTCGAGAGCGTCCCCTGCGAATCGGTCTCGATCAGGCGAACAACATGTCCGGCCTGGATCGCGGCAAGGGCGAGGCCGATGGCAAGCGTGCTTTTGCCGCTGCCGCCCTTTTGGGTAGCCAATACGATCGTATGCATGATGGAATCCTTGTAGATTGCCTTTTGCGGAAATTTGCGGCTACGCCAACTGAAGTGCATCGCGTTTACGACGCCGAGCAATTCTCGCTCAGGACGTGCCGGCCCGATCCAAGGTCTCAAGGGATCGCGGCGGTCCGAATCAGCAACACGTTAACGATGACCAGTTGTGCCGCGTATGGCTATTCCGGTTGAATACGGGACATGGCCGACGTCGTCCTCGCGCAAGGGATTGTCGGGCAGGTGTCGTCAGGCGAGATCATCCGGATCATCCCCGGAAAAGCCTCACCGTTTGCTTTCGCGGCCGGCGAGGCCGATCGATCACTTTCTCACGCAGATCACGCGAACCACGGATGCCTTCGCATCCGACGATCCGCCGACCGTTTTTATGCCATTGGCTTTCAGGAATTCGCGCACCGAATCCGCGGGCGCCAGCACGGCTTGCGCCGCGGGTGTAGCCGCCGCCGGTCCCGCGACAATGACGGGCTTTAACAGGGCCACGCCGGCAAACTTGCCGTCGCCATCGAGCGCCGCAGCACCGGAAAAGCCAACCGCCGGCGCCGGTGATAGCGCGAGGTCGCCGCCGCCGCCGATCTGCGCAACCGACGCCTTGACGCTGCTTATGGCGGCACCCCCGGCCTGGTTCTGCGGATCGGAAATGCCGGTCAGTTCGACACTGGTCCCTGCCGTTTCATCGCCCAAGCCCAGCGGCTTCAAACCACGCGCACCATAGATGCGCAGCAAAGCGAGATCGTGGTCCTTGTCCTCGGCGACGCGGTCGGCGTTGCCGAAGCCCGCGATCGCGATCGCGAGGCAGCCGTCGGTGATCTGGCGGTCGGCGACGATCGCGCCGTCATCGCTGACGATCACGCCGGTGCCGTATTCGACGGTCTTGCGCGGCGGCGGGCCAGCGTTCGCCGGGAACGGATCGAACGCGCTCGACATCGCGATCACCACCGGCTCAACGGTATTTTCAGTGGCTTGATCGTAGAGAATGGTGAGGATCCGGACCTCATCGCCCTTGAAGGTGCCGCGGACATAGAATTTCTTCAGGCCCTGCAACCCCGACAGCACGAAGAAATCCGGCTTGACCACGGTGTAATCGACGGTGCGCCCGGCGGGTTCCTTCTTTTCCCGCCCGGCGAGCTTCGCCGTGGTCGGGTTGGCTTCCTTGCGCCGCGAGAGTTGAATCTGGATCGTGCCGGTGGGTGAGCTCCATTTCGCGCCGTTGGCGTCAGAGGTTTGCTGCGGCACCAGCTTGGTGGGAATGCCGAGCCGCGCTCCGGTACCGGCATCGGTAACGATCTTCCAGCCGGCATTGTCCTGGCGCCGCTTCGCGGTCTCGGCCAGTACACTGCGCTCCTTCGGATTGAGCACGCCGGTGGCTTTGCCGCCCCCCGCTTTCTGAAATTCCTTGATCGCCTCCACCATGCGTTCGCTGACTTCGCCGGATACGGCGCCGTTGTACTGGCCGACCCAGGCGAGATCCGACTGGATCGCCAGACGTTCGGCCGGCGGCATCGCGTTGGCGGTGTCGGCGGGGGTTTGCAGGGCGGGCCGGATCGGAACGGTGACGACCCGCTTCGGCTTCGCGCCCACCGTGGACGGCGGCGTCGACTGTCCCTGCGCGGAGACGCTCGCGGCCACCAATATCGATGTTGCCGTCAGCATCGATCTCATGACAAGTCTTCTCATGACAAGACTCGGGTCCATTGACGTCGGCGCAATTAAGCACATCTGGTTGGTCGGCAACAACAGGCGGAGGGTTCAGCGAATGGTGGCAAAACAGCCGTCATTGCCCGCGATAAACGCGAAGCGGTTGCACGCATGGATGGCCAGATCGAAGGACAGGCGCTCGGCATGCTGAATCCGGACGAACTCGAACGTTACGCCCGCCATATCGTGCTGCGCGAGGTCGGCGGTCCAGGCCAGGCGGCATTGAAGGAAGCGTCGGCGCTGGTGATCGGCGCGGGCGGCCTCGGTGCGCCCGCGCTGATGTATCTCGCCGCCGCCGGCGTCGGCACGCTCGGCGTGGTCGATGACGATATTGTTTCGCTGTCCAACCTGCAGCGCCAGATCATTCATGCCACGCCGGATATCGGCCGGCGCAAGGTCGACAGCGCGGCGGAGCGCATTGCCGGTCTCAACCCCCATGTCAGGTTTGCGGCGCATGCGACCCGGCTGGATGCCGGCAACGCGATGGCGCTGATCGGCGGCTACGATCTGGTGCTGGACGGATCCGATAATTTCGAAACCCGTTACCTGGTTTCGGATGCGTGCTTTCTTGCCGCCAAGCCCTTGATCACCGCGGCGCTGGGGATGTTCGACGGTTCGCTGACCACGATCCGTGCGCATGAGAAGAACGCCGAAGGAGAGTATAACCCGACCTACCGGTGCTTGTTTCCCGAACCGCCGCCGGCGGGCACGGTGCCGGCCTGCGCGGAGGCCGGCGTGATGGGCGCACTCGCCGGCGTACTGGGATCGATGATGGCGCTGGAGGCGATCCGCGAAATCGTCGGCTTCGGCGAGGGCCTGGTCGGACGGCTCCTGATGGTGGACGCGCGCGCGATGCGGTTCGAGACCCTGCGCTATCAGCGCGATCCGCTAAACCCGCTCAACGGCGATGCGCTTGTCATCACCGACCTGAGCGGACACCGGTGAAGGGCCCAAGCGGGCTCACAACATGCTCGGCAACACGCGGTCCGGCGGCTTGTGGTTGTCGAGGAAGGCGCGGATGTTGATGATCACCTTCTCGCCCATCTCGACGCGGCCTTCGATGGTGGCCGAGCCCATATGCGGCAGCAGCGTCACCTTGCCGGCCTTGGCAAGCCGCACCAGTTTCAGGCTGACCGCCGGCTCGTGCTCGAACACGTCGAGGCCGGCGCCGGCTATCTCGCCGGTTTCGATCAGCTTGGTCAGGGTCTCCTCGTCGATCACCTCGCCGCGCGCGGTGTTGACGATATAGGCGTCCTTGCGGATCAGCTTCAGCCGCCGCGCCGACAAAAGATGGAACGTTGCCGGCGTGTGCGGACAATTCACCGAGATGATGTCCATCCGTGCCAGCATCTGGTCGAGGCTTTCCCAATAGGTCGCGCCCAGTTCCTCGGCGATGCGCGGCGCGACCGGGCGGCGGTTGTGGTAGTGGATCTGCAGGCCGAAGGCATGCGCCCGGCGCGCCACCGCCTGGCCGATGCGGCCCATGCCGATGATGCCGAGCCGTTTTCCGCCGATGCGGTGGCCGAGCATCCAGGTCGGCGACCAGCCCGGCCAGTTCTTGCCCTCGGTGAGGATCGAGGCGCCTTCGATCAGCCGGCGCGGCACCGCGAGGATGAGCGCCATCGTCATGTCGGCGGTGTCTTCGGTCAGAACCTTCGGCGTGTTGGTCACGGTGATGCCGCGCGCATGCGCCGCCATGACATCGATATTGTCGACGCCATTGCCGAAATTGGCGATCAGTTTCAGCCTGCAGTCGGGTTGCTTGAGAAGCTCTTCGGTAATCTCGTCGGTCACCGTCGGCACCAGGACATCGGCCGAGCGGACGGCCTCCGCGATTTGCTCCGGCGTCAACGGGGTATCGTCGAGATTAAGCCGCGCGTCGAACAATTCGCGCATGCGGGTCTCGATCGAGTCCGGCAGCTTGCGCGTGACAACTACGAGAGACTTTTTCTTAACAGACATGTCCTGCTCTCATGAGGTTGTTCAGACCTCATTAACCCGGTTGTTCGACACTGCCGCTGCCGCGTGGTCCGGGCGTGTGCTTTGGGAGCCGCTCGGGTTCCCCGATATCACCGTCGTATTCTTGCGGGGACTTTCGGGCTCTTGTTGGCGCTTGGTGTTCCGTCCTCTCTAGCAGAAGGCCGGGCCAAGACAAGAACCCCCGGGAGGAACCGGGATTCAGAGGCCGGGGGCCATCGGGCGGGCTACAGGGGCTTGGCTGGTGGTTCAGCTCGAAGAATTTGAGCGGGTATCTCGGCAGGAGACGAGTTGATGGCGTTGGGGCGTTTTTGTTCGGGGGTGGTGCTCGCAGCTTGCCTGCTGGGCGCGTCGGGCGGCACAGCATTTTCGGCAAAGGATTCGGCGCTCACCACCAGCGGTTTGCCGGTGCCGCGCTACGTCAGCCTCAAATCCGATCATGTGAACGTCAGGGCCGGCCCGACCAAGGACAACGACGTGGCGTGGGTTTACACCCGCTCGGGCCTGCCGGTCGAGATTACCGCCGAGTTCGAGAACTGGCGCCGGGTCCGCGATTCCGAAGGTGCAGAGGGCTGGGTCTACCACTCGCTGCTATCAGGCCGGCGCACGGCGGTGGTCAGCATGAAGAGCAAGGACGACCTCGCGCCGCTCTACGATCGCGCCGATCGCGCCAGCGCTGTGGCCGCCCGCCTGCAGGCCGGCGTCGTCGCCCAGGTCAAGCATTGCGCGGCCGGCTGGTGCCACATCTCGGGCAGCGGTTTCGACGGCTGGATCGAACAGCAGCGGCTGTGGGGCGTCTACGCGGACGAGAAGGTGGACTGAATTCGGCGCCCGGCTGCCGACGCGCGTCTTTGGCGGATGGAACGCAAGACGCGGATGCCCGCGACAAGCGCGGGCAGTCGGCCTGATTCTACGATTGGCGGAAGAAACTCAGCGCTTTTTGCGCAGCCGCACGACCATGTCGACCCGGGCGATCTCGTAGCCTTCGGGCACCTCGGGCATCTTCTGCAACACCAGATGCGGGTCCGGGATGTCGACCAGCTCGTGGTTGTTTTCGAGATAGAAGTGGTGATGCGCGGTCACGTTGGTGTCGAAATAGGTCTTGGTGCCGTCGACGCTGACCTGGCGCAGCAAGCCGGCATCCGTGAGCTGGTTGAGTGTGTTGTAGACGGTCGCGAGCGACACCGGGACCTTCGCCAGCGTCGCCTCCTCGTAGAGCATTTCCGCGGTGAGGTGGCGGGCCCCCTTGCCGAACAACAGCCAGCCGAGCGCCATCCGCTGGCGGGTCGGGCGCAAGCCCGCGGCCTGCAGCATCTCGTTGACGTCGTGCCACGGACAACCGGTCAAGGCCGGCTGGCGCCCCGCAACATGGGATACCGAACCGGCGGCTTCATCATTCGAAAACTGGCCGTTGTCGCTCAATTCCACGTCGGGCACCACACGCTGTCTGACTACTATGCTATCGGAATATAAGAAGGAATCTCCTCAGATGCAAGTTTTTCGCAACTGGAATAGACCCAAGCTTTAAGCGTCCCGCAAGGGAGGGGGCGCTATTTGCCCCCGCGTGGTGCTTTGCCGCCCGCAGGGCCTATGATAGAGAGCGCGCGGACTTCGTCTGACGCGAGTTTGACAAAGGCGAGCGTCGGTTGCCGCAGGGGGTCCTGACCTGTGGTAGCAGCGCCAATCTGCGATAATTGACGCGCTTTCTAGCCAAAACGGGTCCATTTCGCAAAAAAGCTTCTTCGGGACTTTTGAAAAAGGCTGGCACTATGCTGGATCGGCGCGGCGGTTACGAATATGAGGATTTGCTGGCCTGTGGCCGCGGCGAGATGTTCGGCCCAGGCAACGCGCAATTGCCGCTGCCTCCGATGCTGATGTTCGACCGCATCAGCGAAATTTCCGAGACCGGCGGGGTGTATGGCAAGGGCGTGGTCCGGGCCGAACTCGACGTGAAGCCGGACCTCTGGTTTTTCGGCTGCCATTTCAAGAACGATCCGGTCATGCCCGGCTGTCTCGGCCTCGACGCGATGTGGCAGATGGTCGGCTTCTATCTGGGCTGGACCGGCGGCGAAGGCCGCGGCCGGGCGCTTGGACTTGGCGAGCTGAAGTTGGCCGGCCAGGTGCTGCCGAACGTCCGCAAGGTTGTGTACAACGTCGACATCAAGCGGGTGATGCGGTCAAAGCTGGTCCTGGGCATCGCTGACGGCTGGCTTTCCATGGACGGCGAGATTATCTATCGCGCGAAGGATTTGAAGGTCGGGCTGTTCAAGCAGGGTGCCCCATTGCAGCCGGGAACATGAAATACGTGTTCCCGCCGGCGCGGCGGCTTTCGGTTTGATCACGGGCATCACACAAGAATACAACGACAGGGCGAGGCGATCATGAGGCGGGTTGTCATCACGGGGATGGGCATCGTCTCGTCCATCGGAAACAACACCCAGGAAGTGCTTGCGAGCCTTCACGAGGCGAAGTCCGGAATCACGCGCGCGGATAAATATGCCGAGCTCGGCTTCCGCTCCCAGGTGCAGGGCGCCCCCACCCTCGATCCGGCCGGCGTCATCGACCGGCGCGCGATGCGTTTCCTCGGCGAAGGCGCTGCCTGGAATCATGTGGCGATGGAGCAGGCGATCCAGGACTCCGGTCTTGAGCCCTCGGAAGTTTCCAATATCCGCACCGGCATCATCATGGGATCCGGCGGACCGTCGGCGCGCACCATCGTGGAAGCCGCCGACATCACCCGCACCAAGGGCCCCAAGCGGGTCGGACCGTTCGCGGTGCCGAAAGCGATGTCATCCACGGCGTCGGCGACGCTCGCCACCTGGTTCAAGATCAAGGGCGTGAACTATTCGATTTCATCCGCCTGCGCGACCTCCAACCATTGCATCGGCAACGCCTACGAGACCATCCAGATCGGCAAGCAGGACGTCATTTTCGCCGGCGGCTGCGAAGAGCTCGACTGGACGCTGTCGGTGCTGTTCGACGCGATGGGCGCGATGTCGTCGAAATACAACGATACGCCCGCGACCGCTTCGCGGCCCTACGACATCAGCCGCGACGGGTTTGTCATTGCCGGCGGCGCCGGCGTGGTGGTGCTCGAAGAGCTCGAGCATGCCAAGGCGCGCGGCGCCAAGATCTACGGCGAAATCGTCGGCTACGGCGCCACCTCCGACGGCTATGACATGGTGGCGCCCTCGGGTGAAGGCGCGACGCGCTGCATGCGGATGGCGCTGGAGACAGTGAAGGCGCCGATCGATTACATCAATC
>JBAVEE010000108.1:0-1557 GCA_049587575.1 Bradyrhizobium sp. | reverse complement strand
CCTTTACCCACCCGTTCGGCGACTGGGCGCTGAAACAGGGCTACAGGAAAATCGCAACCATCAGCCAGGACTATACCTTCGGCCACGAGCAGTGCGGCGGCCTCGCGCAGGTGTTTACGGAAGGCGGCGGCCAAATCGTGCAGCAGTTCTGGCATCCGCTGAACACCGCCGACTTCAGCCCCTACCTCGGCCAGCTTGCGGATCTGAAGGTTGACGCGATTTTCGCCATGGAGACCGGCGCCGACGCCACCCGCTTGATCCAGCAATATGCAAGCTTCGGCCTCAAGGGGAAAATTCCGCTGCTCGCTGCGATGAACGGTACCGATCAGTCCGTGATCCGCACGCTCGGCGAGGAATGTGACGGGATCATCGCCGCCGCCCACTTTGCTGAGGGTTCGGACAATCCGGTCACCCAGAAATTCACCAGGGAATATGAAGCCAAATACGGCAAGATTCCCTCGCTCTACGGGTTCTCGATGTATTCCGGAATCATGTGGGTGGCCGAAGCCCTGGAAAAGATGGGTGGCAAGGTCGAGGACCGCGAACTGCTGATCGATACGGTGCTGAAGACGGAGCTCATCGGCTCGCCGCTCGGCAAGACTGTCAGGCTCGACAGCTACGGCAACCCGATCTACGACGTCCAGATTCGAAAAGTCGTCAAGCGGGCTGACGGCAAGTACTGGAACGTGCCGATCACGAGCTACCCGAACGTCTCGCAATTCTGGACCTACGACCCGGAGACCTACATGAAGCAGCCGCCTTATTCGCGGTCCTTCCAGGGTATCAAGAAGTCCTGACCAAAGCCTCTGCGGGACGCGGATCTTGCTCCCGCGTCCCCTTACCGGAATTTGCCGTGTCCGAGCCGATCCTGACGCTTTCCGATGTGGTCATCGCGTTCGACGCCTTGCGCGCGGTCGACGGCGTCAGCATGACCGTCCCACGCGGCCAGCGCCGCGCCATCATCGGTCCCAACGGCGCCGGCAAGACCACGTTGTTCAACGCCATCGCCGGAATGCTGCCGCCGACCGGCGGCCGCATCGCCTTCGACGGTCACGATGTCACGAGGCTGCCGCCGCACCGGCGCGCCCAACTCGGGATGTCCCGCACCTTCCAGATCACCAACCTTTTTCCGAGGTTGAGCGTGCAGGACAATATGGTGCTGGCATTGCGCGGGCGATCGCCGCGCAAATTCTCGCTTTTCGGCAAGCCCGATATTGATTCTGCCGAGGCGCAGCAGATCGCCGCCGCGCTCAACTCGGTGAGGATCGCAGCGCGCGCCGATGTCGCCGTGAGGGATCTGTCCTATGGCGAACAGCGCCAGCTCGAGATCGCGTTGTCGCTTGTGACTGCGCCTCGGCTGTTGCTGCTCGATGAACCCGCCGCCGGCCTCTCGCCCTCGGAGCGTTCGATGGTCGCCGCAATCATCCGCTCGCTCGACCGCGATATCACGGTCGTACTGATCGAGCACGACATGGACCTGGCGCTGGGTCTCGTCGATATGGTCACCTGCATGTTCGAGGGCCGCGTCCTGGTCGAGCAGCCGCCGGACGAGATCCG
>JBAVEE010000107.1:0-4433 GCA_049587575.1 Bradyrhizobium sp. | reverse complement strand
ATATAGGGACGGGTATATTGCCGGTGGATCGTGCGCGCCTTCTCCGGCGCCGATGACGCGGTCTTGCTGGCGATGACGGTCAACTCGGCGGGCTGGACCTTCAGCCACTCGGCCAGCCCGTCTTCGTCGGGCAACGTCTCTCGCGACGACCAGACGGCGCCCTTGCGCAAGGCGCCGATGGCTGCCTCTGCGCCGGCCTCGGTTTCGCTGACCACGCCGACGAAGTTGCCGTCGCGCAAGATCGCGACCAGGCCCGCGACCTTGCGCGCGCCATCCTCCTTCAATTCCTCCAGCGTCGCACCCGAAAGCTCCGATCGCAGCACGCGGCCATGCAGCATGCCGGGCAGCGGGGAATCGTGAATGAAGCGGGGATGGGCCAACACCTTGTCGGGAATATCCAGCCGCTGCACGGAATTTCCTGCCAGCGTGCGCTGCGCCGATGACTTCGGCACCGCGCCCGGCGTGGCATTGCGGTCGAGCGAAACCTCGCCGGCGAGTTCCCAGTAGCTGGTGCTGATGTTGCCGGGTCCGGAGATGGTGCCGTCGCTGATAGCGAGCAATCCGGTTTCGACACCGAGCCGATCCGCGGCGACGTGAAGAAAAATCTGCCGGATCTCGGCGCAAGCCTGCCGGATCGCGCGTCCCGATTGCTGCACCGACAGACTGCCGGAGGTCACGCCTTCATTGGGACTGCCCGCCGTCGAGGCGCGAACCATCTGCACGCGGGCGATATCGACATCGAGTTCGTCGGCGGCAATCTGCGCCAGCGCCGTCACGATGCCTTGTCCGATCTCGACCTTTCCCGGAGAGACCGTCACGTGCCCCTCGGTCGAGAAGCGGATCCACGATGAAAGGATCGGGTTCGCCGCGAGGCTGACCGGCAATTTTGGCGCGGAGGGGGAGGGGGCCTGCTCGGTCATTGGGCTTGCATCTCCGCCGCCGCGCGCAACACGGCCCGCACCATGCGGTTGTGCGAACCGCATCGGCAAAGGTTGCGGTCGAGCGCGGCCCTCACATCCGTGTCGGTAGGATCGGGATTTCGCATCAACAGCGCTGCGGCGCTCATCAGAATGCCGGATACGCAATAGCCGCACTGCAGCGCCTGCTCGGCGATGAATGCGCGCTGCAGCGGATGCGGTCTTTCCGCGTTTCCCAACCCTTCGATGGTCGTGACATCCTTGCCCTCGAGCGACCATAGTGGCGTGTCGCAGGCGGTCACCGCGCGGTCGCCGACGATAACGTTGCAGGCGCCGCATTCGCCTGCGCCACAGCCGAAATGCGAGCCGGACATGCCGAGTTGTCCGCGCAGGAGAGCGAGCAGCGATGAATTGGGATCGGCGTCGATGTCGGTCTCGACGCCATTGAGGCGGAATCGAATGTTCGGCATGAAGACGGGAACCCTGGCTTTAAGGCTTGTCGGCGAATGTCTTGACGACTTCAGCCCATTTCACAATATCGTTACGCAGGTATTTATCGAACTGCTCCGGCGTCATCGACATCGGCGCCGCGCCCTGATCGGCCCAGAGCTTGACGATCTCCGGCCGCTTGATGGCGGCGTTGACGGCGGCATTCAGCCGGTCGATGACGGGTTTCGGTGTCCCGGTGGGCGCCATCAATCCGAGCCATATGGTGGCTTCATATCCGGGGAGGCCGGCCTCTTCGGCCGTCGGCACATCGGGCAGCACGCTGGAGCGTTTCTCTCCGGTCGTGGCGAGCGCCCGCACCTGGCCCTGACTGACATTGGGAGCCATCGTCGTCACCGCGTCGATCATCATCTGCACCTGTCCGCCGATGACGCCGTTGCGCGCCTCGCCGCTGTTGCGGTAGGGCACATGCACGAGATCGATGCCCGCCATGGTCTTAAACAGTTCGCCGGCCATGTGATAGGGCGTGCCCTGGCCGGACGAAGCGTAATTCAGCTTGCCGGGCTGCGATTTGGCCAAAGCGATAAATTCCTTCAGGTTGTTTGCCGGCACCGAAGGATGCACGACAATCACAAGATCGGAAAAATTGATCGGCGCGATCGGCACCAGATCCCGCATCAATTCGTATTTGCGCTGGGGCACCAGCGATTCATTGGCGGTCTGGGTATTCGACATCATCAACAGCGTGTAGCCGTCGGGCGGTGATCTGGCGGCCTCGAGCGTGCCGATCACGGCGCCGGCGCCGGGACGGTTCTCGATCACGAAGGGTTGCTTGAGGCTCTCCTGCATGGCGTTGCCAAGCACGCGAGCCACCACGTCCGCCGGGCCGCCCGCGCCGAAGGGGACGATGATCCGGATCGGGCGCGTCGGATAGTCCTGCGCCAGCGATGGACCGGCAAAAAAGGCCTGAGCCGCAAGAAGAACTGCCAGCAACGCGAGCCTGAACGCGCTCCCTGCGGTGAGCCCTGGAACGGATGCTCGGCCCCTCATTATCATCTCCTCGAACTCAAAGTTTCTGTTCTCCGGGTCTCGTTCTCTTCGTGGACCGGTGGCTGGCCAAATCCGGCGTTCGGGGCTAACTGTCAAGTGTAGCGGTATCGGGAATGAGCTGTCGACATGGACTCATGCTCCGCCGCAGGAATAAAATATCGCGCATGGCTTACCCGGTCTCGCCAGAACACGCCAACAGAGTGGGTCAATGAAAATTCCAGGAATTTCCCGCCGGGAGGCGCTCAAGGCGGCAGGCGGCGTGCTTGCCGGCACCGCATTCTCCACCCGCGTGCTGGCGGATGCGCCGCCGCCGGAGCCGGTCACGCCCGCCCTGATCGCGGCGGCCACCAGGGAAGGCCAGGTCATTCACTACACCTCGACCGATCTGCCGGTCGCCGAGAAACTGGCCAAGGCGTTCGAGGCGAAATATCCGGGGATTGCCGTGCGCGTCGAACGCACCGGCGCCGAGCGCGTGTTCCAGCGTATCGGTCAGGAATATTCCAGCAACATCCACGCCGTCGACGTGGTGAATTCGTCCGATGCGGCGCATTTCATCGTCTGGAAGCGCGACGGCGTCCTCGCTCCGTACGTGCCGGAGGACGTCGCCAAATTCTACCCGCCGGAACACCGCGACGTCGATGGCGAGTTCGCAAGCTGGCGGGTCTGGCTCAGCATCATCGCCTATAACACCAATCTGGTGAAGGCCGAGGACGCGCCGAAGAGTTTCGCCGATCTGCTCGATCCCAAATGGAAGGGCAAGATCGTCAAGGCGCATCCCGGCTATAGCGGCACCATCATGACCGCGACCTATCAGTTGCAGCGCGATCTCGGCTGGACCTGGTTCGAACAGCTTGCCCGGCAGAATGTCATGCAGGTGCAATCTTCCGCCGATCCGCCGAAGAAACTTGATCTCGGTGAACGGGCGGTCATGGCCGACGGCAACGAGTACAACATCTTCCAGATGAAGGAGGCGGGACGCCCGGTAGAACCTGTCTATGCCAGCGAAGGATCGCCGATGATCATCGGTCCCAACGGCATCTTCAAGAACTCGCCCAATCCAAACGCGGCGCGATTGTTCCAGTCGTACTGCTTCAGCCGCGAAGCCCAGCAGCTCATCATCGATGTCGGCGGCTTGCGTTCGGTGCATCCGCAAACCCAGGAGAAGGCCGGACGCAGGCTGCTCAAGGACATCAAGACCCTGAAGGACGATCCCGTCGCCGTCGAACAGCAGAGCAGCGCCATCAAGACCCGCTATACGCGGATCTTTCACGTTTGATTCGCCGGCGTCAAACATCATTCCCATGCCCGAGCCATCATGATCGCCGAATTGCCGAAGACCTCCGTCGCCGAAACATTGGCGCAGAAAATCGCAGGCCTGACGCCGGGCGTGCTGCCGCCGGCGACCGCGCGCAAATGCGAAGATCTTCTGATCGATGTCGTCGGGCTGTGCGTCACCGCGCGCAACGAGGATTATGCGCAAAGCGCGCTTGGCGGCTGCGACGATGACGGCCCCTGCACGGTGATCGGTCACGGGCGCACGCTGACCGCCGCGGGCGCGGCCTTCGTCAACGGCTCCGCGGCGCATGGCGAGGATTTCGACGACACCTTCGAGGGCGGCCCCGTCCATGCCGGCGCGGTGATCGTGCCGGCGGTGCTGGCGGCCTGCGAGCGGCACAATCCGGATGGCCGCATGGCGCTGACCGGAATCGCCGTCGGCGCCGAAGTTCTGTGCCGGCTGAGCCTCGTGGTGCCGAAGGCTGTCCACAAGGCCGGCTTTCACCCGACCGCGATCTTCGGCGCGATGGGGGCGGCTGCCGGCGTCAGCGCAGCGCTTGGCCTCAATGCCAGACAGATCGTGGACGCTCTCGGCATCGCCGGTAGCATGGCGGGCGGCATCATCGAATATCTCGCCGAGGGCGCCTGGACCAAGCGGCTGCATGCCGGCTGGGCGGCGCAATCCGGCATACGCGCCGCGCTGCTGGCGCGGCAGGGTTTTGTCGGCCCGCGCACGGTGTTCGA
>JBAVEE010000106.1:0-5539 GCA_049587575.1 Bradyrhizobium sp. | reverse complement strand
CGCCGTCGGATACGGATTGATCACGCTGGCCCGCGTCATCGTGCTGATCTTCCTCGCGACGCTGATATGGGTGCCCGTCGGGGTCTGGATCGGGCTTCGGCCAAAACTGGCCGAGCGTGTCCAGCCGCTGGCGCAGTTCCTCGCCGCGTTCCCTGCGAACCTCGCATTTCCGGTGTTCGTGGTGGTCATCGTGCGCTACAGCCTCGACCCGAATATCTGGCTCAGCCCGCTGATGATCCTGGGGACCCAGTGGTACATCCTGTTCAATGTGATCGCAGGCGCCAGTGCGTTTCCGACCGACCTTCGCGAGGCGGCCGGCAGCTTCCACCTCCGGGGATGGCGGTGGTGGATCAAGGTCATCCTGCCCGGCATTTTCCCCTATTACATCACCGGGGCGATCACCGCCTCGGGCGGGTCATGGAATGCCTCGATCGTTGCGGAAGTGGCCAGCTGGGGCGATACTCATCTGACGGCCAGCGGGCTGGGCGCCTATATAGCCAACGCGACGGAAGCCGGTGACTTCCCCCGGGTCGTGCTCGGCATCGCCGTCATGTGCATACTGGTAACGCTCTTCAACCGGCTGCTCTGGAGGCCGCTCTACGCCTTCGGAGAGCGTCGTCTTCGCCTCGGCTGATTCTCGTCTCTTTGTTCCAGCATGATCTTTTCGGAAAACCGGTTCCCGCTTTTCCGGATCATGCTCTGAGGAAAACCCATGCTCGATCTTGCCCAACAGGCCAACCTGCTCGATATCCACGGCGTCTGCCGGTCGTTTCCGAAAGGCAGCGGCGAGGAACTTGTGGTCCTCGAAAAAGTCGACCTGACGATCCATTCCGGCGAAATCGTCGGTCTGCTTGGCCGGTCCGGATCTGGTAAATCGACACTGCTGCGCATCATTGCCGGCCTGATCGCGCCGTCCTCGGGCGACGCCAAATGCCGCGGCGAGGCGATCGTGGGACCGCCGAACGGCGTCTCCATGGTGTTTCAATCCTTCGCGCTGTTTCCGTGGCTGACGGTCCTGCAGAACGTCGAACTGGGCCTCGAAGCGCTGGGCGTCGAGAGCGCCGAGCGCCGCACGCGGGCGCTGGCGGCGATCGACCTGATCGGCCTCGACGGGTTTGAGTCCGCATACCCGAAAGAGTTGTCGGGCGGCATGCGCCAGCGCGTCGGGTTTGCCCGCGCGCTGGTCGTGCATCCGGACCTGCTGCTGATGGACGAGCCGTTTTCGGCGCTTGACGTGCTGACCGCCGAGACATTGCGTACCGACCTGATCGACCTGTGGATCGAAGGCCGGCTGCCGATCAAGTCGGTGCTGATGGTGACGCACAACATCGAGGAAGCGGTTTTGATGTGCGACCGCATCCTGGTGTTTTCATCCAATCCCGGCCGCGTTGCCGCCGAGATCAAGATCGACCTGCCGCATCCGCGCAATCGTCTCGATCCGACCTTCCGGCAGCTCGTTGACAGCATCTATGCCCGCATGACGCAACGGCCGGAGGCCAGGGCGCCGACGATCGAGGGCATCCATGGCACCGGCGTCGGCATGACCCTCAATCACGTCTCGTCCAACGTACTTTCGGGTCTGATCGAGACCCTGGCGGGGCCGCCCTACAACGGGCACGCCGATCTGCCGGTTCTGGCGGGCCACCTGCAGCTCGAAGCCGACGAGATATTCCACCTCGGCGAATCCCTGCAATTGCTGAGATTTGCCCAATTGAGCGAAGGCGACCTGATGCTGACGGATGCCGGCAAGCGCTTCGCGCACCTCGAAACCGACGCGCGCAAGCGGCTGTTCGCCGAGCATCTCATGAACTATGTCCCGGTGATGGGCTTGATCCGGCGGGTGCTTGATGAGCGGCCATCACATACCGCGCCGGAGGCGCGCTTCCGCAACGAACTGGAAGATTATATGGCGGAGGATCAGGCCGACGAAACGCTCAAGACCATCGTGTCGTGGGCGCGCTACGCCGAGCTGTTCGCATATGACGAGCAGTCCGAGCTGTTCAGCCTGGAAAATCCGCATTAGGGAGCGCTTTCAGGCGAAGCGGAGACCGGTTCGCGTCTTGCAGCGTTGGGCCAAAACGTCTGGCATTGCACCGCAATTCGCATCATTCCGGCTGGGCGGGTAATATGCTGTATTTCATCGTTAAATGCGCTTTGTCGGGCATCATCATCGCGGCGGTGTCGGAAATTGCAAAGCGCAGTCCCGCGCTCGGAGCGCTGATCGTCTCTTTGCCGCTGGTGTCTTTGCTCGGAATTCTTTGGCTCTGGCGTGACACCGGGGACATCGAACGAATCGCCAATCACGCCGAATCGACGTTCTGGTATGTCCTGCCGTCGCTGCCGATGTTCCTGGCCTTTCCCGCCATGCTCCGCGCCGGTGTCGGCTTCTGGCCAAGTATGGCGGCAAGCTGCGTCCTGACGATGGTGCTCTACTTCATCACCGCCTGGGCTCTTTCGAGGTTTGGCATCGATCTCTGACGGGAAGATTGCAGCAGTGTTGCCTCAGCCCGCCGCGGCGAACGTGTCGGCGCTTGCCATCGCCCAGGCCTCGCGGAAGCGCGGATCGCTGGTGCCGCCGATCAGCTCGCCGGGGCGCAGCGGCGGATAGAGCTGCGCGAATGTCCGCACCTCGGTCGTAGACGTCCGCTGCGAGAAATGGATCGGCCGGATTTGTTGCGGGTGCTCGAGTCCCGCGGCGGCGAGCAGCTCGGCCAGCGCATGCAAGGTGGCGTGATGATAATTGTAAACCCGCTCGATCTTGTGCGGCACCACCAGCGCGCGATTGCGCGAAGGGTCCTGCGTGGTCACGCCTGTCGGGCATCGATCGGTGTGGCAACTCAGTGACTGGATGCAGCCCAGCGAAAACATGAAGCCGCGGGCCGAATTGCACCAGTCGGCGCCGATCGCCATGGCGCGCGCCATGTCGAAGGCGGTTGCTATCTTTCCGGCGGCGCCGATGCGGATGCGATCGCGGGCACTAATGCCGACCAGCGCGTTGTGGACGAAATTGACGCCCTCGCGCATCGGCATGCCCAGATGGTCCATGAATTCCAGCGGGGCGGCGCCGGTGCCGCCTTCGTTGCCGTCGACCACGATGAAGTCGGGATAGATTCCGCTCTGGACCATCGCCTTGCAGATCGCGAGAAATTCCCAGGGATGGCCGATGCAAAGCTTGAATCCGGCGGGCTTGCCGCCGGACAACCGGCGCATCTCGCCGACGAAGGCCATCATTTCCAGCGGCGTCGAAAATGCCCGGTGAGACGCCGGCGAGATACAGTCCTCGCCCATCGCGACGCCTCTGATCCCGGAGATTTCTTCGGAAACCTTCGCCGCCGGCAGCACCCCGCCATGCCCGGGCTTGGCGCCCTGACTGACCTTGAGTTCGACCATCTTGATCTGATCGTCGGAGGCGACGCGCGCGAATTCTTCCGGGTTGAAGCTGCCGTCGCGATTGCGGCAACCAAAATATCCGGAGCCGATTTCCCAAATGAGATCGCCGCCATTCTCGCGATGATAGGGACTGACGCCGCCCTCGCCGGTATCATGCGCGAAACCGCCCTTTTTCGCACCCGCGTTCAGCGCACGCACCGCATTGGGGCTGAGGGCGCCAAAGCTCATGGCCGAGATATTGAACACCGATGCCGAATACGGCCTGGTGCAATCCGGACCGCCGATCGTGACACGAAATTTCTCGTCGGCATGAACCTTCGGCGCCACCGAATGGTGCATCCATTCGTAGCCCTCGCGATAGACGTCTTCCTGGGTGCCGAAGGGCCGCTTGTCGAGCACCATCTTCGCGCGCTGATAGATCACCGCACGGGTGTCGCGGGAAAACGGCATGCCGTCCTTCTCGCTTTCGAAGAAATACTGCCGCATCTCCGGCCGGATCTCTTCCAGCAGGAACCGCAGATGCGCCGCGATCGGATAGTTGCGCAAGACCGCGTGGCTCTTTTGCGTGAGATCGCGAATGCCAAGCAGGGTGAGCGCGCCGAAGATCATGATCGGAACCAGAACCAGATCGAACGCCTTGTGATCGACGATTCCGATGCCGAGAAGCAAAGCCGTGACGACGGCACAAATCGTGAGAACGATGAAGCGTGGCGAGAACGGAAGCATCAACGTTTCCATGGAATCCCTCAGGCAGTTTCCGCCGTGTCATTCTTTGGCGCCACAGTCTAACTCGATTATCCAAACAATCCGTACACGATATCGGCGGGCAAAGATCACAGATATGACAACTGACGGCGGCGAGGCTAGCGAATCATCCGGCGCAGAATCAATCCGTCCAGTGGCCGGGTGCATCGCCCCACCCTGAGCCTTTTGCAGTGCAACCTGGCACAACCTGAACATCTCGTCGGCGCGACAGCTCTTGCGCTCTTGCGCTCTTGCGCTCTTGCGCTCTTGCGCCATCTCGACCAGCCGCCCTGTCGATTTATTCCTTGGAAACGCGGTACAGCCGTCATGCGCCCGAGAAGCCGCATGCAGCGTTTTTCAGTGGCTGTGCGGACGCATCTCGCCGGGAATGCCGCTTTTCTCCAGGCCGTTTCGCGCCAGCCACGCATCGGTGCTCCGGATCGCGCGCTCGATATGATCCGAGGTTCGCGAGAAGTCATAGGGCGACCCTACCAGCGGGCATAATGGCGGCACCACGAAGTATTCGATGTCGGGGGCGAGATCCTCCAATTCGCTCACCAATTGCCGTGCGATCAGCAATGTCAGCGCGTGCAGCGCATTGCCGACCGCGCCGACCGGCGGCATCTGCGGGGCGCAGGCATGGCCCGTCGGCAAAATGATCAGCCGCCGCGCTCCCTTCGCAACCGCGACCTTGATCGGCGTGTTGGAGGAGATCGCGCCATCGGCCAGATAGCGATCCCCGTAGCGGACGGGCGCGAAAGCACCCGGGATCGCAGTGGAGGCGATAATCGCCTGCGCCGCCGGGCCTTCCGACAGCACGATGCTGTCGCCGGAGACGATATCGGTGGTGACGATATGAAGCGGGAGCTTCGCATCCTCCAGATTGCGATAGGGCAGATGATCGTCGACAAGCTGGCGGATGCCGGCATGCGGGATCAGGAAATCCCGGCGCCAGATGAACCCGAGCAGGGTGCGCCAGGTCACCGGAAAAACATCGCGGCGCTGCAGACCGCGCCAGATGGTCTCAAGCTGCAGGACGCCCCTCAAGCTGGGATCGCCGGCATAGTAAGCGCCGTTCAGGGCGCCGACGCTCGAGCCGACCACCATATCGGGGGAAACTCCGTGGGCGGCGAGCGCGTGCATCATGCCGACCTGAATGGCGCCGAAGCTGCCGCCGCCCGCGAAGACAAAGGCCGTTTTCGGCGGGCCGGCCTGGTTGAATACGGACAAAGCCTCCGGCGCCCCCGCTATCGCCGCGTCGACGACAAGCCACGCGGCGTTCGGCGCCGCTTATAGCAGCCGACAACCGGATCGCGTCATCAACATTGGTTGTTGGGGTAGAGATGCCCGCCGTGCCCCGGATGCTGCGCACCGCGCCGCACTTGCGGCGTGGGTGCGCTGCCGA
>JBAVEE010000105.1:0-4297 GCA_049587575.1 Bradyrhizobium sp. | reverse complement strand
CCAAGAGCGGAACCTGCCGTTATTTGGTGGCCTGCGTTATCCGAATCGAAGGGGAGGAACGCGTGACGAAATCCAGATTGATTGGCGTTGCCACAGTCCTGTTCTCTGTGCTGGCAGGACCGGCGATGGCCCGGCATGTCATCTCCAGTCCAGATCGCCCGGCTCAGAGCATCTTTTGTGCGACCAGAGAAGCGGGAAATCCCCACAGCAAGTATTGCGATTACATCGAATGGTCTAAATGGCGACAGCGAGGCGCTTGGGACAGTTCGCTCGACAATGCCTGCTGGCATGACCCCAGCTTTGTCCCGGGAGAATGCAGCTTCAATGCGCGGGGCCAGGTATTATTTGGGGCACACCAGTGAGGCGATTGATCTGCCCGGCCTGCAATCCTCGAAAAACCCGCAGCTATTTTTTGCAATGACCCAGTCAGGCCGCCAACCGGGGCGGCCTCTTCCGTTTCTGCGGGACCGAAGCCCCGCGCCGATCGGCGTCGGGACCCTCGCCGACTAACATCCTGGTGATGACGACGTCTCCGCTGCGCCGCAGTCATTTCGGCAACAAGGCGAAAGATATTTTCCAAAATGTGATTTTCCTCACACTTGATCGCGTTCACGACCATCTACGGTGCCGCGCAAATTAACACTTCCGTAACCATACCAGCCGCGATTTCCCGATCGATACAATTTGAATCATCCGCTCAACCCGCAAGCAAAAGAGTTTTGAGACGCTACGCGCTCGGACCTAGGAGAGCGCGATGGGCGAAGCTGAATTCGATCGATTGTTGGATGCCGTGAGAGCGGCGATTGCGCCCGCGCCCCAGGAGGATTTCTTGAGCTACCTGCCGATGTCCAATCAGCCGCCGAAACCCGCCAACGACAATGGACTGGCCTGGCCGCTGCTTCCGTTTCCCGAGGGCTGGTACGCCGCCTGCTGATCGCGCGCCGACAAGCTGACACCATCAGCAAAGATGCGATACGCGTAGACGATCGGCGGTGCCGGCGAAGAAACCGACAACGATCCCTCCTCCCAGAGCGTGATTCTTACAGGCTCCTTCCGGGCCGCCCACCGATCGGCCTGCGAAAGCCCTTCCCGGGTAGCCGACCCGTCCCAAAGCAGGGGGGGCACGGCACAACCAAATCTTTTTCTGAAAAACTCGGCGTAATAGCCTGATTATATTGATGGAGGCCACGACCAGAATTGAACTGGTGTACACGGTTTTGCAGACCGTTGCGTAACCACTCCGCCACGTGGCCTCATCCGGCGAACTCATATACGCCCTATCGGACATAGGCAACCAAGGGCCGGAACCGCCATCCACCTCGCCTAAAAGCGTTCCCGTCAGCCGCGCTTGCGGCGACGGTAGTCCCGCTTCGGCCGCGGTTTCGGCGCCAGCGCGGGCAGCGAATTCTGGGCCTGCCGGTATTTCGCCAGCATCCGCTCAAAACTGCCGTGCAGCGTCCCGGCGATATCGGGCCGTTTTTCGAGGCTGGAAAGCAGCATCGCCGCCGCCTCGATGGTCGACAGGCCGTCCCGGCGCGGCTCGCGGCGCAGCTTCCCGTAACGCGACGGAAGCGCCGGCCCCAGGATCACCCGCCGGCATTTCAGCATCCAGGCGTTGCGCCACCACAGCGCCTTGGCCTGGCTCCAGGTGCCGTCGAGCAGAACGATGCCGTCAATCTCTTTCAGGATGGCGCGTTGATTGTCCTCGATCTCTCCCTTGCGGTTGATGGCGACGATATCGCGGTCGGTCTCCAGGTCGGCGACTTTCGCGGATCCAAGATAAAGCACCGCCCACCGCGTGGGATCTGCGACCGGCCGTCCCAGAGCCTTGGACAGGCTTGGCCACGACAATCCGATTTTCAGGACCGCGTTGGCAAAGTGGAGCGCGGTCAGCCGCGCCGTGCCAAGCTCCCGGTCCTGCTCCTGCGGATGCTGCAGGATCAACAGCGAAACGCGGTTCTCGATCGGCACAATGCCGTCGCAAACGCACAGCGGCATCGGCTTGTGGCAACGCGGGCAGTTCGGTATTGCCTCCGTCGCGGCAGTACCGTTTTCAGCCTCGGAATGTCTTGACATGCGACCGCTATACGCTGCACGGCGTCGCGCTTCAACCATTTAAGGCCATTGCCGGCCTCGCCGCGGGCGGATCGAGTTCTCCAAGCGCCATCGGGCCTTTCGCGAATTGAGGGGACCCGGAAGTGCGGCAATATTGCCGGGATTTTGGGCTGCCGACGCCGATTTGAGGATTTGGGGTCGCTGCTTCCGCGCGCCGCCTCCCCCCGCTGAAACTTCGCTTCCGAAGCACCGTATCTGGGCCATGAACAGGCGGGGGACGGAATGCGCGTAGCGGTGATCGGAACGGGAATTGCCGGCAATGCCGCCGCCTGGACCTTGTCCAAACATTATTCGGTAACGGTCTATGATCGCGAAACCAGGCCCGGCGGCCACAGCCATACCGTCACCATCGACTATGACGGAACGCCCCTCGCCGTCGATGTCGGCTTTATCGTCTACAACGAACTCAACTACCCGGAGCTGACGGCGCTGTTCGCCCATCTGGGCGTGGAGACCATGGAAAGCAGCATGAGCTTCGCGGTCAGCGCGGATGGCGGCCGCTTCGAGGGGAAAGGCGGCGGCAGCAATTGGCATCAAACCGCCGGAGGCTTGTTTGCGCAGCCCAGAAACCTGCTTTCACCGTCCTATTTGTGGATGCTGCGGGACATCCTGACTTTCAACACCCGAAGTGTCGAAGACTACGCCGCGGGCCGGTTGGCCAGGCTGAGCCTCGGCGAGTATTTCAGCCGCCGCAAATTCGCGCCACGCCTGTTGACCGATTACCTCGCTCCCATGGGCGCCGCGATCTGGTCCGCGCCGGCCAGCGAGATGCTCGACTTTCCCGCCGAAAACTTCGTGGCGTTCTTCAACAATCATCGTCTGCTGCAATATGATCGCCCGGTCTGGCGAACCGTGAAAGGCGGCAGCCGACGCTACGTGGAAAGTCTGACCTCGGCCTTTCGGGATCGGATTCGGCTGGGCTGCGCCGTGACATCGATCGAACGGACAACGCAGGGCGTCGTCGTCAACGACAGTCATGGGAGAAGCGACACCTACGATCACGTCGTGATCGCCTCGCACAGCGATCAGGCGCTCGCGATGTTGTCCGACGCCGACCGCCGGGAGCGCGCGGTTCTGGGCGCCATCGGCTATGCCCCCAACACAATCTACCTGCATCGCGATGCCAGATTGATGCCGAAACGCAGGCGGGCTTGGGCGTCGTGGAACTTCCTGCGCTGGCAGCGCGCGGGAACCGCTGGAAACGACGTCGCCGTCACCTACTGGATGAACGAGCTACAGGGAATCGACGACGACAAGCCACTGTTCGTCAGCCTCAACCCTCCCTTCGAGCCAGATCCGGCGCTCACATTCGGCAAGTATATGTGCGAACATCCGCAATACGACGCCGCCGCCTTTGCCGCCCAGATGCGGCTGAACGAGATTCAGGGACGGCGCCACACCTGGTTCTGCGGCGCCTGGACCGGCTACGGCTTCCATGAGGACGGATTGCGGTCCGGACTGACCGTGGCGGAAGCGCTCGGCGCGACAGTGCCCTGGCGCGAACCACCGCCCCAACTGGCGGAAGCCGCGGAGTAGCCATGCCGGATCGAACCGCCCAGGCCACCGCGCGTGACATCAGCGGCGACGCGGCCGTGCTTTACTTTGGCAAAGTCATGCATGCCCGCCTGAAGCCGGTCGGACACCGCTTCAATTACCGCGTAATGAGCCTGCTGATCGATCTCGACCGGCTCGACGCCGCGAACCGGCAGACGCCCTTGTTCGGCGTGAACAGGGCTGCACTCTATAGTTTCAACGAGGCCGATCACGGTCACCGCGACGGATCATCCTTGCGCGCTTATGCGCAATGGCGCGCGACCGAGCACGGCATCGACCTGACCGACGGACGCGTGGTGCTGTTGTGCTATCCGAGGCTGCTTGGCTACACCTTCAATCCGCTGTCGGTCTATTTCTGCTATGGAGCGGACCGGGCACTTGCCCTCGTTATCTATGAGGTCCGCAACACCTTCGGTGATATCCACGCCTACGCCCTACCCGTGAATCCGGACGAGGCTGACGACGCAGGCATCCGGCAACAGCAGGACAAGCTGTTTTACGTCTCGCCCTTCCTCGAGATGGCGATGCGCTATCATTTTCGCATTTCACCGCCGGGAGATAGCGTCAAGCTGCGCATTCTTGAGAGCGACCGCGACGGCCCCGTGCTCGCTGCAACCTTCAATGGACG
>JBAVEE010000104.1:0-2760 GCA_049587575.1 Bradyrhizobium sp. | reverse complement strand
GGATATGGGCCTGGGTCGACACGTCGAGACCGGACACGATCTCGTCGGCGACGATGAAGTCGGGCTCCAGCGCCAGGGCCCGCGCAATCCCTGCGCGCTGGCGCTGTCCTCCAGATAGCTCGTGCGGATAACGGTCAATGAGGCCGATCGGCAGCCCCACAAGATCGAGCAAGGCAGCGGCACGATCGCGGCGGTCCTGCCTTCCCTTCAGACGGCCACGAACCTGCAGCGGACGCGTCAGCGTCACTCCCAGTCGCAGCCGGGGATTGAGCGAGGACTGCGGATCCTGAAAAATCATCTGAATCCGCGCGCGCAGCGGTCGAAGCTCGGCCTCGCCGAGACGGCTGATCTCGGCGCCGTCGAACTGGATGCCACCGGATGTCGGCTGCAGCAGCCGCACCAGCAGTCGCCCCAGCGTGGTCTTGCCGGAGCCGGACTCGCCGACCAGACCAAGCACGGAGCCGCGCGGCACCGCGAGGTCGACCCGTTTGACAACCTCGCGCATCGCCGGCTGTTTGAATATTGACGTCGACCGCTCCGGATAGGCGAAGCTCAAATGCACGGTTCGGAGCAGGATATCGGTCATGCCGGCCCCGCGACGGCAAGTTGGTCCAGCCGATGCGCCTCCGACCACAGGCTTTCGATCAAGGCCGACGGCACCGGGTGAAGCGCCTCGGCCGGCCGGTCGGCACGCGGGGTCGCAGCCAACAGCGCGCGCGTATAGGGGTGGCGCGGCTTCGCCAGCACGTCGGCGGTCTCGCCCTCCTCAAGCACGCGCCCGGCATGCAGCACCGTAACGGTACGACAGATTTTCGCCACCACGCCAAGATCGTGCGTCACGAAAAGAACCGCCGCGCCATGCCGCAGCCGGAGGCGTTCGACCAATTGCAGCACCTGGCGCTGAACCGTGACATCCAGCGCTGTGGTTGGCTCATCCGCGATCACCAGGCTCGGATCGCAGGCGAACGCCATCGCGATCAAAACGCGCTGCCGCATCCCGCCGGACATCTCGTGTGGATATAGCCTGAGAACACGCTGCGGTTCGCGGATCGCGACCTCGGCGAGAAGATCCGCGGCGCGCTCCAGCGCCGTACGCCTGGACAGCGCGAGGTGATGCCGCAACAGCATCGCTATCTGCGCGCCGACGCGCTTCACCGGATTGAGAGAGGTCATCGGATCCTGCGGGATCAACGCGATGCGGCGTCCGAGCAGGCCGCGGCGCTCGGGCTCCGGCATTGCGAGCAAATCGCGTCCCTCAAATTGAATCGTACCGCGCGCGATGACGGCGTTCGCCGGCAGCAGGCCGAGTACGGCTCGCCCGAGCATCGATTTGCCGGCGCCGGACTCGCCGACCAGTCCCCTCACCTCGCCCGCCCCAACCTCCAGGCTGGCGCCACGCAGCACATTCGCGGCGCTGCCGCGCCTGCCGATCACGACATGAAGATCGTGAACGGCAAGGACGGCACTCATCGGCTCTGCACCGGATCGAGCGCCGCGCGCAAGCCGTCACCCAGCAGATTGAAGCCGATGACGCTGAGAATGACGCAAACGATCGGAAGCGCCATGATCCATGGCGACTGATAGACGATTTGACGCCCCTCGACGATCATGCCTCCCCAGGTCGGGACGTCGCCGGCGACCGAGATGCCGACAAAGGACAGGATCACTTCGACAAGGATCGCAATCCCCATCTCCACGGCCAGCAAGGTGACGATCAGGGGAACGAGATTGGGAAGGATCTCGAGCCAGAGCGTCTGCGTACGGTTCAATCCGAGGACACGCGCGGCCGCGGCGTAGTCGCGCTGCAGCTGCGCCATGGTTTCCGCACGGACCACGCGCGCGAACCGCGTCCAGTCGACGACAACGATAGCGGCAATAACCGAGGTCAGGCCCGCGCCAATCACCGCCGCCAGCACGATCGACAACAACACCGGGGGAAATGCCATCCAGACATCGATCAGGCGCGAGACGCTCTGGTCGATCCAGCCGCCGAACATACCAGCGACAAGGCCGAAGGCAATTCCGATGGCCGCCGCAAGCGAAGCCGCGATCAGCGCCACGGCTACCGCCGTCCTTGCGGCGAACATCAGGCGTGAAAGGACGCAACGGCCCAGGCTGTCGGTGCCGAGCGGAAAGGTCCATTCGCCACCCTGCATCCAGGCCGGCGGTAACTGCGCCGACAGCAGATCCTGTTCGATCGGGTCGTGCGGTGCCAGGAGCGGCGCGAGCAGCGCGATCAGGAAGAGAATGCATACCAATGCGCCGCCGAACCTGAGGCGCTGCCCGCCACGCTCAAGAGAGGTCAGCCAGCGCGACGGAGGATCGACCGGACCGCCGGCGGTGAGGTCAACCATGGCGCAACCTCGGGTCCAGCAGCCTGACGAGCAAATCGACCGCAAGGTTGAGTGTGACGAAGAGGACGGCGAAGGTCAGGACCAGCCCCTGGATCAGAGGAAAGTCGCGGTTGATCACCGCGTCGATCGCCATGTTGCCGATCCCCTCATAGGAGAAGATGCGTTCCACCAGCACGGTGCCGCCGAGCAGCAACGTGACCTGAACGCCACCGAGCGCGACCGTCGGAATCAACGCATTGGGGAACACCTCGCGCAGCAGGATGACCGATCGCGAGAAGCCGCGGGCGCGGGCGATCTGTGCGTAGTCCTGTTCTTCGGCTTCGGCCAGCGACGTCTTCAGGAGGCGCGCCACCAGCGCTGCGAACGGTAGCGCCAGCGCCATCGCTGGCAGGATCATGTGCTGCAG
>JBAVEE010000103.1:0-2456 GCA_049587575.1 Bradyrhizobium sp. | reverse complement strand
GCCGGCTCGATCATTATCGTTACGCCTCCGGCGGCACCCCGACCGCGAAACTGCGCGAGGGCATGCAGAACGTGATGCAGAACAATTGCGCGGTGTTCCGCACCGGCGAGGTGCTGAACGAAGGGCATAATCTGATTCACAAGGTGCACGGCGGCATCGGAGACATCTCGGTAAGCGACCGCTCGCTGACCTGGAATTCCGACCTGGTCGAGACCCTCGAATTCGACAATCTGATCGTGCAGGCGGTGGTGACGATGGACTCGGCGGTGAACCGCACCGAGAGCCGGGGCGCGCACGCGCGCGAGGATTTCCCCGACCGCGACGACAAGAACTGGATGAAGCACACGCTGGCGTGGATCGACGATGGCGGCAAGACGTCGATCGATTATCGCCCGGTGCACGACTACACGATGACCAATGACGTTCAATACATCCCGCCGAAAGCGCGGGTATATTAAAGCATGATCGGGACCCGGCGGGCCGCGTTCGCGCAAAGCGGAACCGGTCTTCCGAAAAGCCCATGCTCAAAACGATCTAGAGAGACGACAGCGAAGGCGTGACCCGATGGTTGAATTCGCACTGCCCAGGAATTCGAGGATATCAGGCGGCAAGAGCTGGCCAAAGCCGGCGGGCGCCACCGAGACGCGCGAATTCAAGGTCTATCGCTGGAATCCGGACGACGGCAAAAATCCGAGCGTCGACACCTATCACGTCGATACCCACGATTGCGGCCCGATGGTGCTGGACGCGCTGATCTGGATCAAGAATAACGTCGACCCGACCCTGACATTCCGCCGCTCCTGCCGCGAGGGCGTCTGCGGCTCCTGCGCCATGAACATCGACGGCCAGAACACGCTGGCCTGCACCAAGTCGATGCACGACGTGAAGGATGGCGCGGTGAAGATCAATCCGCTGCCGCATCAGCCGGTGGTCAAGGACCTGGTGCCGGACCTGACCAATTTCTACGCGCAATATGCCTCGATCGAGCCGTGGCTGAAGACGACAACGCCGACACCGCAGAAGGAATGGCGGCAGAGCCACGCGGACCGCGAAAAGCTCGACGGCCTCTACGAATGCATTCTCTGCGCCTGCTGCTCGACCTCGTGCCCGAGCTATTGGTGGAACAGCGACCGTTACCTCGGACCGGCCGCCTTGCTGCAGGCGAACCGATGGGTCAAGGACAGCCGCGATGAAGCCACCGGAGAGAGGCTCGACAATCTCGAGGACCCGTTCCGGCTCTATCGCTGCCACACCATCATGAACTGCACCAAGGCCTGTCCGAAGGGCCTCAATCCCGCCGAGGCCATCGCCGAACTCAAGCTGAAGATGGTCGAGCGGCAGGTTTGAGCCGCGGCCCTGCAGCCGGGTTAGCCGCGGCCCCGGATACCATACCAGCCATCCTGGAGTCGGTTGGAGCCGCGGGCAAAAGTCGACCAAGCAGGCGCGGCATTCTTCGGCGAGAACATCCTTGACCTCATCAACCCTTCCCCCCGGCATTGCGCCCGCCAACGATCCGGCGTCGCCGCCTTTCGGCACGTTCGCGCCGACGCGTGCCCAGGCCGCAATTATCTCGCTCGCGCATCGCTCGCGATTGAAGCGCGGCGCGTTCCGCCCGATGCTGTCGCGACTGATCGACGCCCTGCGCGCGGGTCCGGTGGACGTGCAATATCAGGGCGCGTCGTTTCGGTTCTATCACCAGGCCAGCGCCACCGAGCGCGGCGCCCTGTTCAATCCCGACTACAATCTCGAAGAGCTGGATTTTCTGCGCTCGCGCACGCCCTTGGGCGGCGTGTTCGTCGATGTCGGCGCCAATGTCGGCACCTACGCCATGGTCCTGGCGCGTCACGTCGGCGCATCCGGCAAGGTGATCGCGGTCGAACCGCATCCGGTCACCCATGCCCGGCTGGCGTTCAATCGTGCCGCGTCCGGTCTCACGCAAGTTCAGCTCGTGGCCGCCGCCGCCGGCCCTTCCGATGGCGAGCTGATGATCGCGACCGACGGCGACAATCTCGGCGCCAGCCACATCGTGTCGGGCGACCGCCCGGGCAATGCCATCAAGGTGCCTTCGTTGCGGCTGCAACGCATTCTCGGTGACGCCGGCGCGGATCACGTCGATACGCTGAAGATCGACGTCGAGGGATTTGAAGACCGCGTTCTGACCGGGTTCTTCAAGGAGGCGCCACAAAGCCTGTGGCCGCGCGCGGTGGTGATCGAACACCTGTCGCGGAACGAATGGCAAGACGACTGCATTGCCGACATGCGCGCGCGCGGCTATGCGGAGACCGGCAGGACCCGCAGCAATACGATGCTGGTGCGCGCTTAAGGCATCTGCTTAAGGCATCTCAGGTCGGAACATTGACGTAGCAGCGCAGTTGGCTCCGGATCACCCGATCCAGATTCCGGAAACCGCGAAATGCCGATCGACCTGCCAGAAGACCCCCCGATCAAGCCCGGGC
>JBAVEE010000102.1:0-11215 GCA_049587575.1 Bradyrhizobium sp. | reverse complement strand
GCTGAAGGAGGCGGCAGGTAACGGATCGGAAGCTGCGGGATTCAGATCATCCACCATTGATTTCACAAGCGGGGCCGACACACCTTCTTGGCCTCATCCAAGAGCTCCATCTGCCATTCGCTGTTTTGCTTGGATTGCGTGGAATGCCGCCAACCAGACCGCTGAAGCGCAAATGCCGGAGAAGTGAGAACATGCCGGATGTCAGCCCCTCAAAATTGATCTGCGTCAAAAGATGTCACGGACGAAAAGACCCCTCATTGGCAAAGTGTCCGCTCAGCGCAATTTGCAGCATTGAAAAATTGGTCAATAGATCTTCCCTGCCTTGTTGGCGGCAGCGATGGGCATTTGCCACAGGTTTCCAATTTTGGTCTTAAATTTGCCCCCGACCTGATTCATGGTGTTGTCGTGTGAGGCGATTGGGGGCGTTCCTGGATTTGGGGAGTAGCCATGGAAACCGCGTATCCGACACATGACCAGCACGGCCGCCGCGACGAAACCCGGCTTCGGGTGGACGAACATGCCGAGGACGTTCTGTCGCTGCTTGAGGAGAATGCCCGGCTTCGAGGGCTCGTAGTCAAACTATCGAGCCTCATCCTCAGAAACGTCGCTGAACAAAGGTAGCTGTGACGCTGGCGGCCGCAGGCAATCAAGCCTGAGAGCGCATCAGCCGCGGCGATATTCGACCACCTGCCGCGTTCCTGGTCGAGCGCCGGCTGCTGCGCGGTGGCCAGGGTTCGAGCGCGCTCCCGGCAGCGTCGATCACTTTTCATCTGGCGCCGCACGGAAAAGGGCGGCTGGCGGCCGCCCTTCGTCCTTGCGCGAATGTTCTGCCGGCCGGTGGCGCCTGCCGCTACGTCGGCAAGCGGGGCGCCCTGACCGCACGGGACAACGGACCGCGTTTACCAACAATCGTTGCGGCTATCCCAGGCGCCGTTTTCCCGCCATGACGACCACCCCGTGTAATCGGTCTGCGGGTTGTAGGGATTTCCCGGCTCCCTGTTTTGGCAAGAGCCGGTCGCGCCGCTCACAGTGGAGTTATTGGCGTTGAGGAACTGCGCGTTCGCGGCTACGCGCGCACCGTGAGCCTTGCGCACGTGTTGCTCGGTTGCCGACGCCATTTGAACCGCCGACGCGGCAATCAGCAGTGCACCGAGAATGGTTGAAATTGTCTTTCGCATTTTAGTCTCCGTTAGTCGGACGGCAAGTCGAAGCAACTGCGCCGCGCTTTCTTGCGTCCTGAATCGCGACGAGATCGGAGCCGTGATTTCACACGAACATCCTCTCGCGCGTTTTGGGTTCTTGGGTGCCCCGCAGCAATCTAGGCGCAAGGCTTGCTCGCACCATTAAATTGGACGACAGGAGATTAAATTGCCTGTTAGTTTGAAAGTGCTTGCAATCACACGCCATCACTTTTCACCGATCGTTCGGCGAGACGTGATACGACGACGCGTCTGATGACGGCGTTCGGAGAAGTCAGCGAATGAGTTTTTTCAAATCGATTTCGCCGCGGTGAGCATTGCAGCTTTCGAACTATCCGCAATTTCGGCGTAATGCCCTCGCACCGCGTGAGTGCCTGTCCCACTTGCCTTCAATTCCTGCGCGTCTGGACAAACAATCTCCACCCGGCAACCGGGGCCCGGAACGATCGTCAACCGAAAGCCGTGCAACTTGACGATCGCGGCCACCAGATTGAGACCAAGGCCAACTCCCGGCGTGTTTCTTATCTTGTCGGAACGGTAAAAGCGCCGCTGCACCGCGTCGCGCTCCCGATCACTGATACCGCAGCCGGTGTCCGTCACGCGGATGACGGCTTCGCCTTGGTCGCGCAGCAATTCGATGTCCACCCTTCCGCCTTCAGGCGTAAATTTGATCGCATTATCGACCAAGTTGGCGACGGCCTCGACCAACAAGTCCCGATCGCCACGCACAGTGAGAAGCTGCGTCGCCTCGACGTGCAACGCGATATTCTTGTTCTCGGCGATCGGCTCATACATATCGTACACCTCGCCCAGCATTTCGTGCAGTGCGAGAGTGCCGAAGCCCGCAGACCGTCGGCCATTTTCGATCTCCGCAAGCCGCAGCAGGGCCGTAACAATCGCCAGGGTCTGATCGATGCCCCCAACCGCCCTGTCGACGACCGCCTGAAGCTGCTCCAGAGTGGTGGCGTTGGTGCGCCCGCGCTCAAGCGTGAGCCGCGCGCGCGTCAGCGGCGTTCGCAGGTCGTGGGCGATGTCGTTGCCGACACCGGCGAGCGCGTGGATCAGCGTTTCCATTTCATCGAGCATTCCATTGACGATGATCGCCAGTTTCGAGAACGGCTCATCGACGGAACGATGCGGAAGCCGCTCGCGCAAATCACCGGCGATGATGCGCTGAACCCGCTGGTTGACCTCTTCGACGCGATTCTGCGCGCGCACGCTCAGCCCCGCACCGGCAAGCAGGCAAAGACAAAAGCCCGGCAACAAACCCAGCGCGAGCGCCATGCCGACGACATGAGAGATCTTTCTGGCTTCGTCGACTTCCCGTCCGATCACCACTACCTCGCCGCTCGGCGTGCGCATCGCGACGGCGCGGATGACGCGTTTCTCGGGTCCAGTCGGAAACTCCCTGACGACTGTGACGCTCTGAACTGAATTATCCGTCCTGAGTCCCGGCGGCAGCTGCTCCAGATTGCCTCCAATCCTGCGGCCATCGACATCGAACAGTCCGGCATACTGGACGTTGCGGGAATCCTCCTTCAGATGCTGACCGATTGAATATAATCGACGTTCGTCGGGCACCGCCGCGATAATGTTCAGCTCGCCGGCGATCACTCGATCGGATCGCGCGATAAGGTACCTGTCGGTCTTCCAATAGATAAAGCCGAACAGCATGGTGACAAAAATGGCTAGCACGCCGCCCACGGCCAGCGCCCAATGAAAAGTGGTCGAGTGTATGAATTGCGGTGGACGCATCGAATCTCGCCGGCCGGTTCCTGCTTGAGGTCAACAGCGACCCGTCGCGGCGGGCCGTCTGAACTTTACGGCCCGGTCCGAAGAATGAACCCGGCCCCGCGGACATTGTGAATCATAGGCGCCTCGCCGGGCCCATCGACCTTGTGCCGCAGCCGGCCCATATGGACGTCAACGAGATTGGTCGCTGGAACGAATTTGTAATTCCAGACTTCCTCGAGCAGCATGGCCCGGGTCAGTAATTGATCGCTCCGCTGCATCATATATTCGAGCAGGCGAAATTCGCGCGGCAGCAGATCGATCACCCGATCTCCTCGTTTGACGGTGCGCCCGATCAGGTCTAGTTCCAGCGGCCCTGCCCGCAGCGTCGTCTCGCGCGATTCCGACGGCCGACGCAGCAGCGCTTCAATTCGGGCAATGAGCTCCACGAACGCGAATGGTTTGGTGAGATAGTCGTCACCTCCCATCCGCAACCCGCGTACGCGGTCGTCGACCGCGCCAAGCGCGCTGAGCACCAACACCGGGGTGCGCACCTGATCTCTACGCAATGCCTCGATCACCGTAAGGCCGTCCATGCCCGGCAACAGCCGATCGACGATCATGGCGTCTGGCTTCAATGACCGCGCCTTGTCGAGGCCTTCGATTCCGTCGGCCGCCCATTCGACTTCAAAGCCGCAGTCGGCCAGTTCGGCGGTGATTTCTTCAGCCGTTTCGGTGTCGTCCTCGATCAGAAGCAGTTTTGCCATCGGCCGACCCTCAACTGCCGCGGATTTATTCGCGGTGCCCGGACCAGCGACAGCCGAAGCCCTACGCTTGCCCGAGACGAATGCCACCATGTCAACGTCCCGCAATTCCATCAGTTTCGCCGTTAGCCCGCGGCTCAGCGCCACCTGCCTCCGCGCGTCAAGTAACATAGGCGCGATTGCCGACGCCGCCACTAAATTGCCTGTTAACATTTGCGCGACCGGACGGGTCATCACTTTCGGTCATTTTTCAGCGCCGTTGGAACTTGCTGGGAGAAAATCGGGACCGTCCCTTCGCGCCCAGGCCTGACGCCTTGCGCCACTACAAGGGAGAAGCGGGTGACGAAACTCAGGCTTCCCGTCGCTGCCGTGGTTCTTTCTTCCGCATTTGGCGGGCGCGCGCAGGCGACGGATGCAAGCCTAGCCGGGGATCAGCATCAGGACCGCCGCGAGCCCCATGATCGCCGCCCCGATCCAGCCAAGGACAATGACCGGCCGGCTTGAGGTGAGCGCGCCCATCACGGACCTGCTGGAAGCGATCAGGATGATCACCACCATCAGGGGAACCGCGACCACGCCATTGATCACTGCGCTCCAGAACAGAGCCTTCATCGGACTGATGGGCGAATATTGGATGACCAGTCCGGCAAGCACGCTGATCGCGATCACGCCATAGAATCCGCGCGCATTCTTCGGCTTTCGCTCAAGGCCCGATTTCCAGCCCATGGCTTCCGCGAGGGCATAGGCGGCAGAACCGGCGAGCACCGGCACGCCGATCAAACCGACGCCGAGGATTCCGATCGCGAACAGGAGAAAGGCGAATTCGCCTGCCACCGGCCGCAGCGCGCTCGCCGCCTGCGCAGCAGTCTCAATGTCGGTAATTCCCGACACGTGGAGCGTGACAGCGGTGGCGAGGATGATGAAATAGGCCGTGAGGTCGGAAACGAACATCCCGCTCCAGGTATCCCACTGGATGCGCCGGAGTTCCGCGGGCGCCGCTTTCGGATCCTCCAAAAGCGGCTTGGCGCCTCGCTTGGCGCGCATGTCTTCGACTTCTTCCGACGCCTGCCAGAAGAAGAGGTATGGGCTGATGGTGGTGCCGAACACGCCGACGACCACGGCGGCGGTGTTAAAATTCAGCGTCAGCTTCGGCCACACGGTTCTCAACGCCACCTCGCCCCAGGGAACATGCACCGTGAACAGGACGGCGGCATAGGCCAGCAGCGAAAGCGTCAACCACTTCAGGAAAAAGACGTATCGGTGATAGGGAACAAAAATCTGAAGCAGCAGCGTCACTAATACAAAAACCAGCGTCATGAGGTGGCGATCGACGCCGCTGACCAGTTCTGCGACTTCCCCCATGGCCGCGACATCGGCCGCGATATTCAAGGTGTTGGCGATCAACAACAGCAGGACCACGCCCTTGAGCACGATTGGCGGGAACGCGGTCTTGATATTGGCAGCCAGTCCTTCGCCGGTGACCCGCCCGATTTGCGCGCACATGGACTGGATCGCGGACATCAGCGGGTACGCCAGCGGCATCGTCCAGAGCATGTTGAGGCCGAACTGGGCGCCCGCCTGGGAGTAGGTCGCAATGCCGCTTGGATCGTCGTCAGCCGCCCCGGTAATCAGCCCGGGACCGATCCGCGCCAACGGATGCTTTTTCAGGCGCGCCCAAAGGGCCGACGGCGATTTCCCTCGCCGGGGCTTCCTGTCGCCCTCCCTGGACGGTGGCATGGCGCCTTACCTTGTTCTTGCGAGAATCGGGGACCGGCATCTTTGCCGACTGGCCACACTGCCGTCCATAGGAACCGGCGAGTCTCGGAATTTGTTCCCATTTTGGGTCAATCATTGTGACAGCAAAGCTTCACTGGTCTTTTCAGCGATCATGATCGTTGGAATGTCGGTATTCACGGTGGGCAGGCGCCGCATGAAGCACCGGATGAACGGCCAGCCGGGCGAGCATTCGTGCGGCCGCCAGCGCCGCCGGACCGATCAGCGGAAATCTCCCTTGGTCTCCGGAATCAGCAACGCACCGGTCAGGTAGATGACAAAGATCACAACGACGAAGACCGAGAGCGACATCGGGATTTGCGCCGGACCTGCGCTTGCGAGCGAAACGAAGGTCGGCATCATGCCGCCCAGCGCAAAGCCGATATTCCAGGACAGACCGGTACCGCTGGCGCGGATCTCGGTCGGGAATCGTTCGTTGAGAAAGATCAGGATCGGCGCGTAGCCGGCGTTTCCGAGGAAGGCAATCGCCAGCGCATAAAGCGTGATCACGCTGATATCGGTGGCCTTCGCCATGCCGAGATAGCAGATGGGCAGCAGCACCGCCATGCAGACGCCGACCAGCAGGAACGTCTTCTTGCGGCCGATATAGTCGCTCAGCGCACCGAAAAAGACCGCCGAAACCAGCGCCGCCACGCTGGCGCCCATCAGGATCAGCGACGACACGCTGTTGGGAATACCGTTCACCACCTTCAGGAAGGAAGGAAGATAGCCGGAGGTCAGATAGTAGCCGGCGCCGCCGCCGAACGTGATCAGCAGGTTGAGCAAGAGCACGTTGCGCCAGCCGCCTGAAAACAGCATCTTCACCGGTGATCCCGTCGCCGTAATCGTACCGGCGGCCTTCCGCTTCTGCTGCTGCTTGAAGAACGGCGATTCCTCGAGATTGCTGAAGATGAACCAGCCGAGCAGCGAACTCAGAAGCCCGGAGAAGAACATGCACCGCCATCCCCACACCGCGAACGCTTCGCCAGGAAAGATCGAAGACATCACCAGGAAGACGAACGAGGCCAGCAGCGCCCCGATTCCCGCGCCACCGCCGCCGACAAGGCCAGACATGGCCCCGCGCCAGTTGGGCGACACCCATTCGGTGCCGATGGTATGGGTCGAGGCCACCACGCCGCCGACAAATACGCCCTGGACCAGGCGCAGAGCCAGGAACAGAACGGGTGCGATGAACCCCACCTGCGCAATCGTCGGCAGCAAGCCGAACGCGGCGGTGCTGACCCCGACGCCCACGATCGCGACAAACATCGCGTTCTTGCGGCCATGGACATCCGCATAATGACCGAAGATCGCCGAGCCAACCGGGCGCATCAACAGCGTCACCGCAAACGAAGCGTAAACCGCGGCCAGCGACAGCGTCGGGACGCTCGATGGAAAGAACAGCGCCCCCACGACCGGCGCAACGTATAAAAGAATGAACAGATCAAATAGATCCAGCGACCATCCCAGAACCGACGCCACGATCGCATTTCTCATTTGCCGCGTGGCGACCGGCGAAGCTGTTTCAACGCCCTCAAGATTAGCAATTGACATTGGATCCCCCCATTTTCATCCCAAATGATTTTTCAGGTTTACCGCCCGACGAACTTTGGCGGGCGCTTTGCGTTGAAGGCTTCGACCCCTTCCTTGAAATCGTCCGATTGACGCAGCCTGCTGTAGCAATGACCTTCAAGTTCGATCGCGACCGTCAGCGTCGAATCCTCGGTGTCGTTCAGCAGTTTCTTCGCGGTCCGCTGCGCGAGCGGCGCGAAAGTGCGAAGTTCATCGACCAGCTTGTCGGTGGCCGTCTCGAGCTCGGCGTCGGGCACGCATTCGGTCGCAATGCCCCAGTCGACCGCCTGCTTGGCGGGAATGCGCTTCGACCGCATCACGATGTCCTTGGTACGGGTGATGCCGATCATCTTCTGCAACCGCGCGGAACCGCCCGAGCCCGGTATCTGGCCGAGCTTCTGCTCCGGCAGTGCATACAGCGTCGTCTCGGATGCAATCCGGAAATCGCAGGCCAGCGACAGCTCGAAGCCGACCCCGAAGCAATAGCCCCGGTTGGCGACGATCACCGGCTTGGTACAGCGCGTCGGCGAGGCGATATTCCAGGCAAGCCTGGAGACCTTCTCCGGCGAAGCTTCCATGAAGCCGCCGATATTGCCGCCGCTGGAAAAATGCTCGCCGATCGACCGCACCACGATGATGCGCACGCGCGCATCCTCGTCCAGGGTCTCGAACACCAGCCGCAAATGATCGCGCTGCGGCATCGAGACGACATTGTAGGGCGGCCGGTTGAGGATGATATCGGCGCGTTCATGCGCCTCGTCGATTTCAACCTGGAACCCGTCGAGCTTGGCGAGTCTGGCGTCTGCGAAAGCGTAAGGCGAGGACATGGTACTTCCTTTCTGTTGTGTCAGGCCGCGCTTGAGGGCGGCGCGTGTTCGAGCTGATAGTCGCCGGCGACGAGCAGGCGGCGCAGCAGTTTTCCGACTGGAGATTTCGGCAAGGCATCGACGAAGACGAAGCGGCGGGGGCGCTTGAAATTTGCAAGTCCCGACGTCCGGCAGAACTCTTCGAGTTCCTGCTCGGTCACCGGGCCCTTGCGCTTCACAAAGGCCGTGACGACCTTGCCCCATTTCTCATCGGCAAGGCCGACGACGGCGACATCGAGCACGGCCGGATGCAGCGAAAGGCAGCTTTCGATCTCGACCGGCGAGACGTTCTCGCCTCCGGTAATGATCATATCGTCGACGCGGCCGGTCACGAACAGATCGCCGTCGCGGTCGACGAAGCCGGTGTCGCCGGTAAAATACCAGCCGTCCCGCAACGACCTGGCATCCGCATCGGGCCGGCGCCAGTAACCCTCGAACGACTCATCGCCGGCCAGCACGGCGACGATCTCGCCTTCCTCATGGGGCGCCGCAAGTTCCGCCGCGGACGTGGCGTTCAGCTTGACCACCCGTATTTCCTGGTTGATCCCCGCCCGCCCCGCCGAGCCGGGCTTCGCCGGCGCGTCCTGATCGATCGTGAACGTGTAGATTTCCGAACTGCCGTAATGGTTGACGAACAAATCTGGCCGGAACGCCTCGTTCAGCGTCTTCAGCAGGCCGTCGGTCATCGACGCACCGGCGAAACCAAGTTTTCGCACGCTCGAGACGTCGGCGGATGCAAATTCCCGCGCATGGACCAGATCGTGGTAAAGCGTCGGCACCAGATACAGATTGCTGATCTTCTCCGCCTCGATCAGCGCGAGCGCCTGTTGGGCGTCGTAGCGCGGAAGGCAGACGAATGTGCCGCCGATCAGCGACATCGCGATCAGCGAGCGAACGCCCATGGTATGGTAGAGCGGCATCACGCCGAGCGTGCGCTCGCCACGCCGATAGAGATTCTGCGCGACATGCGCGATGCCGGCGGCCCGTTCGGCGCGGTGACGCCGCGGCACGCCCTTCGGCCGCGATGTGGTGCCGGAGGTGTACAGCATGATCGACCAGGCTTCGGCGCCGGCGCGCGGCGCCACGCCCGCTGCAGGCGCAGCTACCAGGCGGTTGAAGTCGAAGGCGCCGGCGGCATCACCGCTGCCAACGAAAATGCGTACCAGCGCCGGCGCACGCCTCGATTTTTCGACGGCCGGCGCCGAGACGTCCTGATACACCACGGCGCAGGATTCGGAGTTTTCGATACAGAAGTCGAGTTCATCCTCCTTGGCGCGCCAGTTGATCGGCGTGATTACTATGCCCGCCAACTGACAGGCCCAATGCAGCGTGGCGGCAGCCTCGCAATTCTGCAACACCGTGACGACGTGATCGCCAGGCTTCAGGCCGATCCGGTCGAAAGAGGCCACGAGGGAAGAGATACGCGTGTACCATTGCGCGTAGGTCAGACGAACGCCGTCGTCGACGATCGCCAGGGCATTGGGATCGCGCGCGACACTTGCGACGAAGCTCGCTCCAAGATCAAGCATCGGACTTCTCTCTGCTCAAATCACCCGCCATTTCGGCTGCCGCTTCAAGGGCCGCGCGCACGATCGGCGTGTAACCGGTGCAACGGCACAAATGCCCCGTCAGCAAATCGCGAATGGCCGCTTCGTCCGGCCGTGGATTTTCGCGCAGGAAACAGTCGAGCGACATCAGAATGCCGGCCGTGCAGAAACCGCACTGAAGCGCGTGGTTCCGCTTGAACGCCGCTTGCAGGATGCCAAGGCGATCCGCTGACGGCGCGAGGCTTTCGACCGTCCGCAACTCCCTGCCGTCGATCTGCACCGCAAGTGTGAGGCAGGCACGCGCGGGCTTGCCGTCGATGCCGACGGTGCAGGCGCCGCACACGCCGTGCTCGCAGCCGACATGGGTGCCCGTCAACCCGATCTGATGCCGCAGGAAGTCGGTCAGCAGCATCCGCGGCTCCGCTTCGCCGGCGCATGGCTTGCCGTTGAGCGTGAAACGGACGGAGTGCCGCCGGCCGGCTGGCAATCGGGTCATGGCAGCACCTCCCGCACCAGATCGCGTCCGATCATGCGCACCAGATCGCGACGATAACGCGCGGTGGCGTGGACATCGTCGCGCGCGTCGAGCTCGTAGGCGAACGCGTTAAGCGCGTCGTCGAGCGCGCTTGCCTCGAGCCGCGGGAAATCGCGTGCCGCCGGCATGTCCGCGACGCCGCCGACCGCGAGGCGAACTCCGTCCGCTGTGGCTACCGCGGCGCATGCGACAATGGCAAAATCGCCGTGGCGGCGCGCCACTTCACGAAAGGCGCAAGCCGCCTGGTCGGCGGGAAAGGATACGGCCTCGATCAATTCCTCGTCTGCGCGGCTCGTTGCCATCATCCCGGTGAAGAAGTCCTTTGCCGCCACCCGCCTTCGCCGCCTGGCGCTGCGTAGATGCACTTCGCCGCCGAGCGCCCGCAACACCAGCGGCAGCTCGGCGCTCGGATCGGCATGCGCGATCGAGCCGCACACGGTGCCCCTGCTTCTTGTCTGCGCATGACCGGTCCATGGCAGCGCCAGCGCGGCAAGCCGCAGGCTCTGGCCGAGCTCCGGCCACTCCAGCAACGAAGCCTGGCGAACCCCCGCCCCGACCGTAATGGTTCCCGCCTTGCGCTCGATGCGCGACAGCTCGGGAAGGCGCATGATATCGATCAGCGTTTTCGGCTTTGCCAGGCGCATGTTGAGCATGGGCATCAGCGATTGCCCGCCGGCCACGATGCGCGCGTCGCCGCCTTCCCGGCCGAGCACGTCGAGTGCTTCGTCGAGGTGCTCGGCGCGGACGTAATCGAATGCGGCGGGCTTCATCGATGCCCTCCGAACCAGCGGCGCATTCTCGCAAAAGGCGAGGACTGCGATTGACCGGATGCGCCGGCGCCTGCCTGGCGCGCCAACGCCGCAAAGAACTGGCCGATGATCACGCGCGCGGCGCCGTCCAGCAGGCGGCCGCCGATGCTTGCCACCTTGCCGCCGATCGCCGCCTCGTAGACGTAGCGGATCGTCGTTCCGCCGCTCTCGACCGGAACGAGGGTGATGCGTCCTTCGCCGCTGCCAAATCCAAGCGCGCCGTCGGCGGCGCCGCCCAGCGTCACCGCATGCGGCGGATCGAGGTCGGACAATTGGACGTCGGCGCGGTACCGTCCCTTCACGGGACCGATGCCGATCGTGACGTCGGCGCGGAAATGCGTGTCCGAAACCTTCTGAACAGCGTGACAGCCGGGGATCACCGCCTGAAGCGTCGTCGGGTCGAGCAGCATCTCCCAGAC
>JBAVEE010000101.1:0-1871 GCA_049587575.1 Bradyrhizobium sp. | reverse complement strand
CCGGCAAGCCGGTGAGGTCGTGGGAAAGTCCCGGCCTGACGGAAAACAACGAGACACTCGATCTGCTGCGCCTCAACGGCATCGAATATCTGGCGGACTGGGTAATCGACGACCTGCCGCAGGATATCGCCACGCCGCATGGCACCATCACGACCATTCCCTATTCGGTGGAGACCAACGACATCGTCATCCACGCGCTGCAGCATTTGCCATCCGAGCAATTTCTCAAGCGCTGCACCGACCAGTTCGACCGGTTGTACCTGGAGGGCGCGACCAACGCGCGGATCATGGCGATCTCCGTTCACCCCTACATCACCGGTGTCCCGCATCGCATCAAATATCTGGAGGCGTTGCTCGACTATGTCATCGGCCATGATGGCGTGGCGTTGATGACGGCGAGCGAGATCGGCGACTGGTATCGCGCCGAAATGTCGAAATCACAATAATCGGAAGCAGCATATGATCAATGCCGCCATCGTCGGGCTGGGCTGGTGGGGGCAAAACATCCTCAAAAACCTGCTCAATAGCCCGGTCATCAAGCCGGTGCTGGGCGTCGATCCCCTGGATTCGGCACGCGCTTCGGCCGCGGCGCTCGGCGTCGAGACCGCACCGCGGTTTGAGGATGCACTGGCGAATCCCGGGATCAACGCCGTGATCCTCTGCACGCCCCAGGAACGGCACGCCAAACAGATCGTCGCGGCGGCGCGAGCGGGCCGCCACGTCTTCTGCGAGAAGCCGCTATGCACGACCGCCGCGGACGCCGAGGCAGCCCTTGCGGCCGTGCGGAAGGCAGGCGTCCAGCTCGGTATCGGCCACGAACGCCGGTTCGAACCGGCCGTCATCGAGATGCGAAGGCGGTTTGCGGCCGGCGAATTCGGCAGTCCGCTGCTGCTGGAAGGAAACTTCAGCCAGGACCTGTTCCTGAAAGTGCCTGCCGACAACTGGCGATTGTCGAAGACGGTGAATCCAGCGGGCCCGCTCTCGGCCACCGGCATTCACATGGTGGATCTTTCGATCGCTTTTCTGGGACGGCCGACCAGCGTCTGGGCGCGGCTGGCGCAACTGGGCAGCGGTTTTGAAAATGGCGACACGATGTCGATCACGCTCGGATTTGCCAGCGGCGCCACCGCCATATTGGGAGCGGTGCTGGCAACGCCGTTCATGGGGCGTCTTGCGCTGTTGGGATCGAAGGGCTGGATGGAAATTCGCGACCGCAGCCATCCGCAAAATTCGACGGGATGGGACGTCATCAGCGTCCACCGGGATGAAACGCCGGTGACCGCTTTCTATCCACCGCACCCGGCGGTACGCGACAACCTCGAAGCTTTCGGCCGCGCTGCGCTGGGCCAGGCGGCCTACCCGGTTACGCCGGATGAAATGCTGTCGAACGTCCGCAGCTTCGAGGCGATCCAGCGATCGGTTAAAAGCGGCGCCATCGAGAATATCTGAAGCAACCTATACGACCGCCTTCACGGGGGAATGGCCGAGACCGGCAGCGGTTCCGAAAACCCGTTCGAAGCCCGCCAGAAAAGCATCCAGCGCATCGCTGATCATCTGCTCCTTGTCCTGGAGCACAGGCGACTCGTAGATGTATTTGCGGACGCCGTAATAAAATATGCCGCTGTGAAACACCCAGGCCAGTTCAAGCTCGGCCGCGGTCGGCTTGCTTTGAACGGGCAGCCCCGCTTCATGCCGGCATTCCCTGATGACGCGGGATAAGATCTTGTCACGCACCACGCCGACATACCACCGGTTGATCTCGAGCCCCTTCAGACCCGAATAGAGATAGATACGAATCCATTTGCGGGTGAAGATCACATCGGTATAGGCGTTGTAGAATTCCTGTAGCCGGTCGCGGATCGGCCGCGAGC
>JBAVEE010000100.1:0-1596 GCA_049587575.1 Bradyrhizobium sp. | reverse complement strand
CCGAATTGCGCGGAAATCCGCTGCCGGCGGAAGCAAAGGTGGCCCGGGCGACCGCCATTTGAGGGCCAATTGGAGTGTCATTCCGGGGCGATGCGAAGCATCGAGCCCGGAATCTCGAGATTCCGGGTTTGTCGCGCCGCGACGCCCGGAATGACACGCCAATTGGGCCTCAAATGGCGGTCGCCCGGGCTGCCTTTGCCGCCGCCGGCAGCGGATTTCCGCGCAATTCGGCCGATATTTCGGTGTTCAGCACCTGTTCCAGCCGGGTCAGGACCTTGGCGATGAAGGCGGCGTCGGCAACCCGGTGGTCCCAGCGGATGACGACGTCGATGCACCGGTCCGGCCTCACGACGCCGTAGGTGACGATGAACGGGCCAGGACTTAGCGCATGAAGCTCGCCGGCCCCGTAAGCGGCAACCGACGTGACCCCGAAGCTGCCGAAATTGTTGGCGCACATCCTCCCGACATTGAGGCCGATGAACCAGCTCAAGCGGCGCAGCGGCAGCGGCAGCCGCGTGGCCATCATGATTTTCCGGAAATTGGGGACTTCCATCAGCGGTGCATTCTTGGCGTGTCTGATCTGCGCATCGATCTCGCTCAGCGGCCGCTCGTCCGCCGCGGGGACCTTTTCCGGCAGAATGCAATCCGCTCCGTCTTCGACCCGCGCGATCGCAACCATGGCGACACTGCGCGGCAATTCGAAGAAGTGCGGCCACGGCAATTTCACGTAAAGTGTGCGCAGGACAGGCTCGTCCCTGGCCACCAGTGCGAACGCCTTGACGAAGATCGCCGCCCAGCCGGGCCGTTGGGTGCTTTGCGCGCGCGCCTCGATCAAGGTGCTAACGTCGAGGGTCCGCGACAGCGATACGAACGGTACCCGCATCGACGCCCGCATGAGGTCGACGATGAAACGGCGCGGCAGTGAAATTTTTCTGGTGGTTCCGCGCATCGCTCCGCTCAAATTCCCGCGCCGCCTTTTGGAGGCACCCGGTCTTCAATCCTGATCTAGCACGGACCGGCCATCTTGAGATCGGATGGTTCGGGCCATCTCGCCGACGAAACCGATTTTGGCCCAAATCGCAAGCGATTTCAGTCTTCCAAAACGAAAGCCGGGTCGCCTAAAAAACGGCGTCAACCTCTGGCGCTGTGCTGCGAGACGCCGGACACGAGCCGCGCCATTCGGGACAACCTTCCAGGAATTCCAATGATCCTCAATCGACGCTTCTTCCTGGCCGCCGCATCGGGTCTGGCCGTCTGGCCGGCATTGGCGCAGGAAGCGCCGCCGATGCTCGCCGCCTATGAGCGCGAAACCGGCGGACGCATCGGCTTTTACGCTGAGAACCGCTCGACGGGCGCCAGGATGGCGTGGCGGGCCGAGGAGCGTTTCGTGATGTGCAGTACGTCCAAGGCCTCGCTCGCCGCCTTCGTTCTGTCACGCATCGACCGTGGTCAGGATCGTCTGGAAGACATGATCGGCTATGGTTCCGAAGACCTTCTCGACTACGCCCCGGTCGCAAAACAGAATCTGGCCAAGGGGACCATGTCCGTGGCGGAGGCGTGCGAGGCCGCCGTGGAACTCAGCGATAACACCTGTGC
>JBAVEE010000099.1:0-2133 GCA_049587575.1 Bradyrhizobium sp. | reverse complement strand
GCTATCTGCGGGATCATTGTCCGGAGCAGCACCTCAAGCTTTGTCCCTATCGCGATCAACTTCCGGCTACCGCCGATCAGTTCCTGTGGGGCAGTAGCGTGTTCGACACGCTCGGCCGCTTCAACGGCTTGAACGACGAGATGGGATTCATCGTAACCCATTCGCTCGCCGAATATCCGCTCTGGCAGGCGGAGGCCGCCCTCGTGTCCACCGCGCGGCAACTGGTCCTCGTCGCGACGGGCGAAGGCACCGACCGCTCGATCTATCATACCTACGGCATTATCGAGCGTTACATGCCGGCGCAGCGTCCGGCAATGCGCGCGGCTCATCAGCAGCATCGGGATATCGATTTCGCCGCTATCAACCGGCTCGACGTCCCGGTCGCGCTGGTCTCGATGTCGCTGGTCTTCGCCCTGTTCGGGCGCGCCGTATTCCGGCGCAAGGCCGACGACGTTGCGCTGCTCGCCGGCACGGTTTCTCTGGCGCTGCTCGGCAACGCCTTTGTGTGCGGCGTGATATCGGGACCGCATGACCGCTACGGCGCGCGCCTGGTGTGGATCGCGACCTTCGTGATGTTGATCGCGGCGTTGAGAGGCTTTGGCCGTGACGATAAATCGCGCGGCGATTCATTCTCGCTGTGAGAGAAAATCCAGCACGCCTGATTTGTAGACCTTGTCGCCCACCGCCCGCATGTGGTCGCGGTTGGGAATGTCGAGCACTTGCGAACCGGAAATGATTTTGCCGAGCGAAGCCGCCGAGCCCGCGATCTCGTCCGAGGTGCCGACCGCGATCAGCACAGGCACGGTAATCTCGGCGACTTCCTCTTTCGTCATCAGGCGCCGCGAGCCGCGCAGGCAGGCCGCGAGCGCCCGGCGATCCGAACGGGTCTGGTCCGCGAAGGCGCGGAACGTTCGCCCCACCGGATCGGTCACGTCGTCGAGCGAGTCGGCCTCCAGCGCTTCGGCGACGTTCTCGCCGGGACCGCCGCCCTCGATCAGTCCGATTCCGATGCCGCCGAAGATCGCCGAGCGCAGCCGCTCCGGCCGGCTTCGCGCCAGCACGGCGGTCATCCGCGATCCCAGCGAATAGCCCATGACATCGGCACGCTCGATGTTCAGATGATCCATCAGCGCGGTGATGTCGCCGGCCATGGTGGCGATCTCATACTCGCGCGCGTCGTACAGTTTGCCGGAATCGCCATGGCCGCGATTGTCGAACGCGATGACGCGGCGGCCGTTCTTCTTCAGTTCCGACACCCAGGTCGGATACACCCAGTTCACGTTCTTGGTCGAGGCGAAGCCGTGCACGAGCAGGATGGGATCGCCCTCGCCTTCGTCGAGATATGCAATTTCGACAGCGCCGTTATGAAAACTCGGCATGGTCATTCCATATTTTGGGGAAAGGATGAAATCGAGGGTTGGCCCGAAACCTAGCCGGTTACCCCGGTGGCCGCCATGGCCGGTCGAGCCGACGCCGTGCTCTGTTTTTGCAACCGCCGCGCCTTCTTGTGATCAAGCCAGGACTGCGTCAGCCGCTCGGTCGTGGCCTTGATCGACGACAGCAGGCCGAACAGGGCCAGCAGCGCGCCGAACACCCACAGCGACAGATCGAATGCACCGGCCGCCAGCAACAATGCGCCGCGGCCCAGCATTTTGAGGATCGCGCGGGTCTGGCCGCCCTTGGTCTCCGCCAACCGCGCGGCCCGCGCGACATCCGCCGGACCCTCGGCAATTCTCAGCGTATCGAGCGCGCCGCGCGCCCCGGCCTTCTCGCCGACACGTCCGACGTCCTTGGCGAGCCGGACCAGCGCGCCGGCCTTCTCGGCGTGGAAAGCGGCTCTGATGGCACTCACCGTCTGCCCGGGATGCATCACGGAAGCGGTGGCGACGGCGTTCTGCAGCATCGGCGTATCGACGGCCTCGCGCGCCGAGCGGCCGGCCCATTCGGTGAGCCCTTCGCCCAGGCGGCCGACCTTGCGGGCGTCCTTGACCAGCGTGAGACCGGCGCGCACCGGTGCCACGCCGCCGACCGAAACATATGTCGCCGCCGTTACCGCAAGGCCGGCGGCGGCCAGGCCCAGCACCAGACGGTCGGTGTCCTCGCCCATCGCCAGATGCTTGCTTTCGCGGACGA
>JBAVEE010000098.1:0-3023 GCA_049587575.1 Bradyrhizobium sp. | reverse complement strand
AAATACGCCCCGCTCGACCAGCTTGCGCTATCGCCGCAATGCGGCTTCGCTTCCACCGAAGAGGGCAACATCCTCACCGAGGAAGAGCAGTGGGCCAAGCTCAGGCTCGCGGTCGACGTGGCGAAGGAAGTGTGGGGGAAGTAGGGACCTAAGTTTCCGCGATCCCGGCTTTCGCCATCAAACGGCTTTGAGTTTCCGATAGGCGAACCACACCATTTTCAGGAGCAGCCAACCATCCCGGAAACGCGAGATCTGGGTTTCGCCGAAGGTGCGCGCCTTGTAGTGGATCGGCGTCTCGACAATTTTCAGGTTCTGCTTGGCGGCGCCGAAGATCAGATCGAAATCGCCGAACGGATCGAAGTTGCCGAAATAGTCGCGCTCCCGCGCCAGCACCTCGTAATCCTTGCGCAGGAGCACCTTGGTGCCGCACAGCGTGTCGGTCAGCCGGGTATTGACGAGATAACTGAAGAGATAGGCGAAGCAGCGGTTGGCGATGAAATTGAGCGGGCGCATCGCCTCGTCTTCCATCGGGTAGACCAGGCGGGTGCCGTTGACGAATTCGGCTTTCCCGGTCTCGATCACCGCATGGTATTTCGGCAGCGCTTCCGGCGGCATTGTCAGATCCGCGTCCAGGATCATCAGCACGTCGCCGGTCGCGGCCGCAAAGCCTTTTCGGACCGCATCTCCCTTGCCCTTGCCGTCCTGCTTCAGAACCTTGATATCCCAACTACCCTTGTAGGCATCGCGAACACGTTCGCATTCCTCGAAGGTGCCGTCGCTGGAATTTCCCTCGACAAACAGGATTTCCTGCGAGCTGCCGAACCTCGGCATGCGCAGGATCGCGTTCTCGATATTGCCTCTTTCGTTCCGGCAAGGAATGAGAACGCTCGCGGAGAATTTCCGGTCCGGAAACTGGCGGACCGGGCGTCCGACCAGATAGGTCCGCAGGCATAGCGTCCTGATCCCCGGCAGCGGCGCGATGAACCGGTTGATGAACGGGCCGAGTCCGAGCCAGCGTCGCGGCAGCAACTGCCGCTGCTCCTGACTTATCATCTCGAAATCCGCCAGATCCATCAGGTTGAGAAAGTCGGCGGTCGCGATGTAGTTGATTTTCGGCTGCCTCGCCCGCAGATGCAGCGCCTCGGCGAGCTTCAGCACCGGCTCCCACAAATGCGAGTAATAGGAGATGATGATCCGCGTCGACGGCGCGCATAGCTGATGCACCAGCCTCAATGTTCCGTCGATATCCTCGAACATGCCGATGGTATCGGCAATCACGATGTAATCGAACGGTCCCTCGATTCCGGCCAGCGTTGCCGGATCCTCCACATCACCCAGGACGAAATTGAGATCGGGGTGCAGCTCCCTGGCCTTGGCGATGGTCCTGGCGCCGAAATCGACCCCGACACCGTAGGACGGTTGCAGCGCCGCGAGCAGATCTCCTCTGCCACAGCCGAGTTCCAGCACCCGCTTGCCCCGTGGAATCAGGAACCGCATGAACTTGCGGTCATCTTCGTGGTAGGCGGCATTGAACTCGCGCCAGCGATCCAGTTCGTCGCCGTTGGCCTCGAAGTGATCGAGCAGATCCCGCTTCCGCTGACTGGAAAGCTGCAGTGAAGCAGTGGAATCGGATTGCTTCAGATACATTTAATCCTCGATGCGGGAACGGCAGGCTCTCTTAGCCGAACGGCCTGGGGGTGTAAAATCGGCCAATTTGCGGGTTCAGGCCCGTTTGTTGAACCTGAGGGAGGCCTCCTTTCGAGGCTGCTCCGAAGTGGCGTAATTGTCCCGCTGTTCGCCGCCATATTTCCCGGCGGGCTTGTGGTGCGACTGGCTCGGATCGAGCGATGCTGCGCGCCGTCCGGTACGGTTACCTTGCTAAGCCGCTTGGGCGCCGTTTGGTCACACGTCATTGGAGCAATTGGCATGGTTCGTTGGAAGATGGCGAGCCTCCTGCTCGGCGCATGAATTCGTCCGCGGCTCCGGCGCCTTCCGTGTCATCGGTCGGTTTCGGGACAGGCCGATCGATCAAAGCGGAGCGAACGATGCTGCCTTGCAATCTCGGAAACGACGTTTGGTTATCCGGACAACCTGCCTGGGCCGATTCCCCCGCATTCCAAGAGTGGGCAGATGGTGGTAGGACATCCACGCTATCCGCCGTTGCCCACCCATCGGTCCCAAATCTGGCTCCAGCACCCTCCGCGATGAAAAACGACCAGATTCTGAGCCTGATTTCCGAATTCTGCCGCCAGGCCGATATGGCGGAGTCCACGTTCGGGCGCCGCGCCGTCAACGACGGCAAGCTGGTGCACCGGCTGCGCGAGGGCAAGCGCATCACCATCGACACGCTGGAGCGTATCCAGGCCTATATCGCCGCCTCCATGCCGGGAGGAATGCCGCCGCCGCGGGGTCTCGAGGTTCCGCCCGAGAAGCGCGACCCCCGCGGCAATTTCCGGTTTTTCGAGAACCGGCAGAAATACCTGCTGTTCGTCCATACCTGCAGCGAAAAACGGGTGATCGCGGACCGGGTGGCGCTGGAGCTTGGCAGCATCCATCCCCGGCCGCCGGCGCTGCGGGTATTCGACGCCGGCGTCGGCGACGGCACCGTGCTGGCGCGGGTCATGCGGTCGATGCATGGCCGTTTCCCCCACATGCCGTTCTATGTCGCCGGCAAGGAGCTCAGCCTGGAGGATGTCCGGCTGACCCTGGACAAGGTGCCCGACCGGCTGTTTGAGCACCCGGCGACGGTTTTTGTGCTGACAAACATGTATTATGCCGAGGCGCCTTGGCTGACGCCCGCCTCGCCGGCCGCGGCCGCGGGCATGATCTGGCACGAGGTGCCCCTAAGAGGCGCCTCTTCGGGGGATTTCGAGGTCCAGATCGCGGAATTGGGGCCGTTTCTGGAGCAGAACTGGCGCGCCAATGTCAGCCCTCGCTCGGGGATGCCGGTCTATGAACGCCCGGTCGCCATCGTGCTGTACCGGGAAGACCATCGGTTTTTGCTGGATTCGATCATCCCCCGT
>JBAVEE010000097.1:0-6085 GCA_049587575.1 Bradyrhizobium sp. | reverse complement strand
GACCCCGATTGCGCCGGGTGCGGCGCCGCAGGGGCCGCGCCGCATGGAAGATTTCCGTGGCGCGCGGCAGGAAAGCGATCAGGGCGGCCGCAAGGTCTTCACCGAACCCGGCCGGGTCATCGTGGTCGACCCCGGCGGTCAGTCGTTCATTCGCCACAACGAGCAGGATCGGTTCCGTTACGGCGCACGCGATATCCAGACCCAGCAGGTCGGCGGCGAAACCCGCACCATCGTGATTCGTCCCGATGGCTCGCGGATCATCACGGTCGTCGGCCGCGACGGACAGCTGCTGCGCCGGATCAGGCGGGATCCGGAGGGCCGCGAGATCATCATCATCGACAACAGCTACCGCGATCCCCGCGACGCCGGCGGATTCTACGTCGACCTGCCGCCGCCGATGATCCGGATTCCCTACGACCGGTATATCGTGGAAGCCGACGATGCGCCGCCCGACCTGATCTATCAAACCATGGAAGCGCCGCCGGTGGACCGGATCGAGCGGCGTTATTCGCTCGACGAAATCCGCTACAGCCCGTCGGTGCGGCAGTTGATGCCGAGCATCGATCTCAACACCATCACCTTCGAGACCGGATCGTGGGAGATACCGCCCGATCAGGCGGCGCGGCTGCAGGTGATCGCGGATGGACTCAATCGGGCGATCGCGCGCAACCCGCGCGAGGTGTTCCTGATCGAGGGTCACACCGACGCGGTCGGCAATCCCGTCGACAACCTCTCGCTATCGGACCGGCGCGCCGAATCCGCGGCCGAGCTGCTGACCCAGCAATTCGGGGTGCCCGCGGAAAACCTGACCTCGCAGGGTTACGGCTCGCAATATCCGAAAGAGCAGACCGACGGGCCAAGCCGGATCAACCGGCGCGTCACCATCCGTCGCATCACGCCGCTGCTCAACGGTGGCGTGGTGTCGCTGCCGCCGCCGCCCCCGGGCACCGCCCCGCCGCGGTGAGATAGCCGCTCAACGAAAATGGCCGGGAAAAGTCCCGGCCATTTTTTCTTCCCCGGATCGTTCCCGCGACGGTGGCCAGCGAGGGCGCGTCCGTGCTGCGCTCAGTCCTTGTCGGTATCCAGTTTGAAGATGTGAGAGCTTTCCCCAATCGATAGCAAGCCTGTCTGCGCGTAGAGATTGAGCTTGGCGCGGGTATCGGTGATGTCGAGGTTGCGCATGGTCAGCTGGCCGATACGGTCCGCCGGCGTGAACGCCGCATCGTCCACCTTCTCCATGCTCAGCCGCTCCGGCTGATAGGTCAGGTTGGGGCTCTCGGTGTTCAGGATGGAGTAGTCGTTGCCGCGTCGCAGCTCGAGCGTGACCTCGCCGGTAACGGCGCGGGCCACCCAGCGCTGGGCGGTTTCGCGCAGCATGAGGGCCTGGGAATCGAACCACCGTCCCTGATAGAGCAACCGGCCAAGACGCATGCCGCTGATCCGGTATTGCTCAATGGTGTCTTCGTTGTGGATGCCGGTCATCAGCCGCTCGTAAACGATATGCAGCAGCGCCATGCCGGGAGCCTCGTAAATGCCGCGGCTCTTTGCCTCGATGATCCGGTTCTCGATCTGGTCGCTCATGCCAAGGCCATGCCGACCACCGATGGCGTTGGCCTCGAGAAGCAGCGCGACCGGATCGGCGAACGTCCGGCCGTTCAATGCGACCGGCTGCCCCTCGACAAAACGCACGACGACCGTTTCGGCCTTGACGACACAGTCGTCGCGCCAAAACGGCACTCCCATGATGGGGACGACGATCTTGATGCCACTATCCAGGCGCTCAAGATCCTTGGCCTCGTGGGTCGCGCCGAGGATATTGCTGTCGGTCGAATACGCCTTCTCGGCACTCATCTTGTAGCCGAAGCCATTGGCGGTCAGGAACGCCGACATTTCGGCACGGCCGCCCAGCTCGTCGATGAACTGCTGGTCGAGCCAGGGCTTGTAGATCCTGAGGCTCGGATTGGTCAGCAGGCCGTAGCGGTAGAACCGCTCGATATCGTTGCCCTTGAACGTGGAGCCATCGCCCCAGATGTTGACGCCGTCCTCCTTCATGGCCGCGACCAGCATCGTGCCGGTCACGGCGCGACCGAGGGGAGTGGTATTGAAGTACGTCGCGCCGCCGGTTGAGATGTGGAAAGCACCGGCCTGGATCGCGGCGATCCCTTCGTGGACCAATTGCGTGCGGCAATCCACGAGCCGGGCTTTTTCGGAGCCCAGGCCCAGCGCCTTGCGCGGGATCTCGTCGTAGTCGGCCTCGTCGGGCTGGCCGAGATTGGCGGTATAGGCGAAGACGCGGGCGCCCTTCTGTTTCATCCACAGCAGCGCCGCGCTGGTGTCGAGACCGCCCGAGAAGGCAATGCCGACTTTTTCCCCCGTGGGCAGGCCTTTCAAGATCGTACTCATAGCGCTTCCAATCGGTCGTAATTGCTGGGTGCTTGTTGCGAATTGAGTGCGCGAATATCAAATTTCGCGCCGCTGGGCACGCCTTTAATGGCGGCCGGCCTAATGAAGTCGCTCACACCGTCGGTTTGGATCCGACGTCGCGGCCCCGCCATTTCTGCCAAAATCGATACCCCGGCCAGGCCAGCCGCGTCAGCGCGGCATCGATGCCCGCGTCGGTGAGCCGGGTCGACGGCCAGCGGTAGATGTAGCCGTGCGCCAGCCAGACCACCAGAAACGCGACCAACCCGGCAGCGGCGACGTCGGTAAAGAAATGTCCGCCGAACGCCATTCGAAGCAGGCTGGTCGTGACGCCGAACAGAGTCGCGGCGGCATAGGCGAGCGGCCGCCACGCCGGCGGCGTCAGCGCCGCGGGCGCGTAGGTCCAGAAAGCGGTGGCGCCTTCGCCGGAGAAGAACGAGCAATTGCGTCCGCAGCTTCCGCGCGGATCCCACCACGCCACGAATGGCTCCGATCCGTTGAATTGCGTCACCGTCACGGGGCGCGGCCGGCCCCAATAGCTCTTGAAGGTAAGATTGGTGAGAACGCCGGCGGAAAGGGTGAGGGTCGTCAGCAGAAAGACGATCGCGCGGCCTGACATCAGAAGCGGCCGGTCCGGCCGCGCCAGCTTCACGAGCAACGCGACGATGGCCGGCAGGGCCAGGCCCCACGCGATCCACATCGTGCCGTCGCGCGCGATCACCGCCAGCGTGTTGAACTTGAGCGGGAAGCTCCGGCTCGGCGCATCGTAGAACCACGCGGCCAGCCTCAGATCGAGTTCCGGATAAATCCCGAACAGCAATCCGATGGTAAGCGCCAGCGACAGCGCGATGATCAATCCGGTCCGGTTCATGGCGCGGGGTTTAACCGAGGGGGTGGGGGATGAAAAGACTTTGCCGATTGCTGCTTCATGCCGCCGGCGGCGAAGGTGTTTGCGACGGCAACGGCGGCGGCGACGTCAGCGAGGGCAGCGGCTCGCGCCATGCGCCGGCATTGCGGCCGGCGATCATCCAGTAGACCACGCCCGCGACGATGCCGGCCCCGGTCATGATCTCGAGGTGACGCCGGACGATGCCTTCGAACCGAAGCGTCTCGGAATCGAAGGGGACGAGGCCGAGATAGCACGCCAGCCCGACGACGGCGCCGCCAACCGCGTAGGTCAGCGCGCCGCGGATATAAAACGCTTCCGTGACCGCGACCACGATCATCGCCGGCAGCAGCGCGAAGCCGCTGGCAAAGATGAAGCCGAAACCGAGCAGGATATTCAGCGCGCCGGGATCAACCGGACCGGCGCCGAGGTCGCTGAACTCCGGAAACATGATCGCGCCGACCACGATCATCCCCGCCACCAGGCTGGCGGCGAGAAAGCCGAAGAGAATCACGAACAGCCGGCCGATCAATGCCATGCGACTGAACCGAAGTGATCGTCATTGCGAGCGCAAGCGAAGCAATCCAACGCGCCGGGCAAAAATGGATCGCTTGGTCGGCGGAGCCTGTCATCGGGGGCGCATTCGCGCGACCCCGTGACTCCTCGCAAGGGCGGGCTAGGTCGTGTCATCGCTCAATCCGTCATCGCCATGGCGCGCAGCGCCTGGCGCTCGCGCACCGACAATTTCTCGGTTTCCGATTTCAACTGGCCGCAGGCGGCCAGGATGTCGCGGCCGCGCGGCGTGCGCACCGGCGAAGAGTAGCCGGCGTTGAAAATATATTCGGAGAATTTTTCGATCTGTTCCCAGTCCGAGCATTCGTAAACCGTGCCCGGCCACGGATTGAACGGAATGAGGTTGATCTTGGCCGGAATCCCCTTGAGCAGCTTCACCAGCAATTTGGCATCATCGAGCGAATCGTTGACGCCTTTCAGCATGACATATTCGAAGGTGATGCGCCGCGCGTTGGAGGAGCCGGGATAGTCGCGGCAGGCCTGCAGCAGTTCGGCTATCGGATATTTTCGGTTCAGCGGCACCAGCTCGTTGCGCAACTCGTCGCGCACCGCGTGCAGCGAGATCGCCAGCATGACGCCGATCTCTTCGCCGGTCCGGATGATGTTCGGCACCACGCCCGAAGTCGACAGCGTGATGCGGCGGCGGGAAATGCCGATGCCCTCATTGTCCGACACGATCAGCAGCGCGTCGCGCACCGCTTCAAAATTATACAACGGCTCGCCCATGCCCATCATCACCACATTGGTGACGAGGCGGCTGCCGGTCGGCGTTTCGCGGTCGGCCCAGTCATTGAGGCGGTCGCGCGCCACCATGACCTGGCCGACGATTTCGCCCGCCGTGAGGTTGCGCACCAGCCGCTGCGTGCCGGTATGGCAGAACGAGCAATTCAGCGTGCAACCGACCTGCGACGAGACGCATAGCGTGCCGCGATCGGTTTCCGGAATATAGACGCACTCGACTTCATGCGCCTTCTCGACGCTGTCACCGCTCGGCAGGCGCAACAGCCATTTGCGGGTGCCGTCGCTGGAAATCTGCTCGGCGACCACCTCGGGACGCGCGACGGTGAAATGCGCTTCGAGTTGCTTGCGCATTTCCTTGGAAATGCTGGTCATCTCGTCGAACCGCTGCGCGCCGCGTACATAGATCCAGTGCCACAGCTGCTGCACCCGCATCCTGCGTTGCGCGGGCGCCACGCCGATGGCGCCCAGCCGTTCGGCGATCTCGTCACGCGACAGGCCGACCAGCGAGGGCTTTGCCGGCGGCACGTAGGATTCCAGCGCGATCTTTTCCAAGGGCGCGTTGGCTTGCCTTGAAGGGCTGATCATTGTCTCACTCATGGACATCAGATAGGCCTTCCCGGGGCGGCTGGAAAGCCGCCAAATTCAGCGATCCTGGGGTTGAAATCGGCCTAGCGCCTGCAATCCTGCGCCAGCCTGTCGAGCGCCTGGGCAAGCCCCTTCAGCGAAAACACGTCCGTGGTCTCGGTGCCCTTGGCCGACACGCCCTTGACGGTGGCATCGGCGGCCTTGCGCATGGCCTCCACCATCCGCTCTTCCTCGGCGGCGTTCTTGATCCAGAGGCCATCGCCCTGGGTATACATGGCGTAGGAAGCGCCCCCGACCTCGAGCGTCGATTCCGAACCCGGCTTCAGCGTATAGCCGATCATGACCGAGACTTCGTTGACAACCTTTTCAGCCGGGCGCGTCGAGACGAATACGTAGGCCGGGTCGCGCGGACGATTCGGCGGGTTGGTCTTTGACGATGAAGGTTTTGCCAGCGCGAAGCATACCTTCTTTCCGTTCGGTGTCGCGGTGTAGGCGCCCCAGGTGCCGAACTGGCCGATCAATGTCGGTTCGGCACCGACGGCGGCTTCCGGCTTGGCCGGCGCCGGCTTGGTGGGCGACGGCTTGGCCGCCGCAGATTTGGCCGCGCTTTTCGACGGCGCGCCCTGCGCCTGCGCGAGGCCTGCCCCCCCGCAAACCAGTGCACTTGCCGTCAGAGCTGTCAGTATTCGCCGCACGGACATCGCCAAATCTGGTCCCCCATTATTGTGACTGGAAGATGGCCCGACGCCGCATGGTCAGGGAAGCGATGGATAGCCGGGAAACGGCTGGTTGGGAAGGGAAGGCAGTTACGTCCCCGCGAACAGGTGTGTCCGGGCCGCTCCGCGCCCGCTGCACTATTTCATGCGCGGTCTTTCGACC
>JBAVEE010000096.1:0-9486 GCA_049587575.1 Bradyrhizobium sp. | reverse complement strand
GCCGGCTCCGAATCCCAATCGCCAGCCGCCCTGGCGGCATTGAAAAGAAGGGGATTTCTCCAGATTTTGGCTGTGGAGGAGAGCCATCTCCCTACATGTGAGCAGTTGATCGCGGAGCTGCGGGCCGCGCTCGCTGCAGAGGAGCAGCCTCAAACTTTCAAAGCTGCGAGATGATGGGTGCCTGGCGGCCCCCGGCCATGCTAGGCGCCGGCGGCCGGCAGGCTGGCCGCTGCAATGGCGACGATCTCGGCCAGACGGCGCCCGATCCGTGAGCAGGTCACGCGCAGCGATGAGCTGAACTGTCGCATAATCTATATCCCTGTTGCGCCGGCCGAAACCTCGGTTCCGGAAAATGCCCCGCATCGGAAGTTAATGGGCGCCCGCCGCAGGCGTGTCGAGGCCGCGACAAAAATAGCAACGCCTCCACCGCCAGATCCGGCCATGGCAGCAGATTTATTGTCGCGATCGGACCGGCAACGGATCAAATTTTCTCCGTGAAATCCAGCGTGTGACGGCGACCCGCCGATGCCAGAGCCTGATCGGCTCCGATTGGATCGGAAGATCTTTATTTTGACGCGCTTTCTTTGCGCGAACCGGCATCCACTTCGTGCTCCAGCCGCTATCCCGGCGCAAATCCGAAGCTTCGCTCGAAGCGCTTGACGTAGTCGGGCCACACCTCGGGATTGACGACGCGCGGCGGCCGCCTGCCATCGAGCGCCTCAAGCATCTGCTCGGCGGCGATTCTCGCCATGTTCTCCCGCGCCTCTTTGGTCACCCCCGCGGTATGCGGGCTTGCCAGCACATTGTCGAACTGCAGCAGCGGGTGCTCGGGCGGCGGCGGCTCCTTCGCCCAGACATCAAGCCCCGCGCCGGCAATGAGCTTGTGGCGCAATGCCTCGGCCAGCGCCGCCTCGTCGTGAATGAAGCCGCGCGCCGTGGTGATGAAGTAGGCATGCGGCTGCATCAGCGCGAACTCGCGCGCGCCGATCATGCCGCGGCTTTCCCTGGTCAACGGACAGGAGATCGAGACGAAGTCCGAGCGGCGCAGCAACTCGTCCAGCGTGACCTTCTCGCCGCCGCGCTCCGCCATCTCGGTCGTCGACAGGTACGGATCGTAGGCCAGCACGTTCATGCCGAGCAGGCCCTTGCAGAGCGCGGCGATGCGGCGGCCGACATTGCCGAGCCCGACAATGCCGATGGTCTTGCCCTGCACCTCCGTGCCCATCAGCGCGTTGCGGTTGACATTCGCCTCGCGCCGAAGCGCGCGGTCGGCCTGAATGATGCGTTTGGACAGCGTGATCAGCATCGCAAGAGCATGTTCGGCAACCGAATGGGCATTGCCGCCGGACTGATTGACCACCAGCACGCCCGCCGCCGTGCAGGCCTCGACATCGACGGGATCGTAGCCCGCGCCGTTGCTGGAGACGATCAACAGGTTCGGCGCGCGTCTCAGCAAATCCTGATCGACGTGGAAATGCCTTGCCAGTTCATCGCGCGCGGCACCGATCTGGTAGGCATGCGCCGCCGCCAGGATCGGCGCCGAGACCTCCTCGGGGCTTTCATTCTCGAGCCGGTCGAGCCGCACATCGGGCCGCGCCCGCAGAATGTCGGCATAGATCTCGTTGGCGAGATATTTGACGTAGAACACGCGCTTGTTGTTGACGGACATTATCGGGGTACTTTCAGTTCGGGAAACCGTAGAGTTTGGCGGGATTGGTCAGGAGGATGCGCCGCTGCGCCGCCTGGTCCGGCGGCCGGATATGAACAATTCGAACAGATGCCCGGCATCGGGCATCTCGCCTCCGACGCGCGGATGCGGCCACAATCGCCGCCCCGGATCATTCGGCCTTCAGCCCGGCGGCCTTGATGATCGGCCCCCATTTCTCGTACTCGGCCCGAATTCTCGCATCGAATTGCTGCGGCGAGCTGCCGATCGGCGATGCGCCGAGTTTTGACAGGCGCTGCTTCACGGGCGCGGTATTCAAGGCCGCGACGAAATCATGCGAGATTTTCGCAACCAGCTCGGGCGGCATACCGGCGGGTCCGAGCAGGCCCCACCAGACTTCCGTATCGTAACCGGGCACGGTCTCGGCGATAGCCGGCACATTGGGCAGAAACGGCGTCCGCGATGCGGTCGTGACGGCGAGCGCACGCAGCGTACCGGCCTCCAATTGTCCGGACGCTTCCGGCGTGTTGTTGAACGACATCGGAATCTGTCCGCCCAGGAGATCGTTGATCGCGGGCGCGCCGCCCTTGTACGAGATGGCCTCGATATCGATCCTGGCAAGGTTCTTGAGAAGTTCGCCGGCGAGATGCGTCGATGTTCCATTCCCGGCATGTCCGAAGGACAGGCTTCCGGGCTTTGCCCGCGCCTGTGCAATCATATCGCCGAGCGTCTTGAACGGAGAATCAGCGCGCACCAGCAGGATATTGGCGGAGGACGCCAACAGCGAAATCGGCGTGAAATCCTTGAAGGTGTCGTAGGGAATCCTGGGATACAAAAACGGATTGGTGGCGTGGCCGCTCGCCACCACCATGAGGGTGTAGCCGTCGGGCGCCGACGTCACGAGGGCCTGGGATGCGACAACGCCGCCCGCCCCCGGCCGATTCTCCACGACGACAGATTGGCCCCATTGCCGGGAGACCACGTCGCCGAGCGTGCGCGCGAGGATATCCACCCCGCCGCCGGCTGAATACGGCACGAAAATATGCACGGCCCTGGACGGAAACGGCGCTTGTGCAGAGGCGATGCCGCCCGCAGCCAACATCGCCGCGGCTGCCGCAGCGATCCGCAACCGCCGACCCGAAAGCCAGCCGTCCAAGAACCACCCTCTCAAGGTGCCCTCCCGATATTCTCGTTATCTCATTTGTCGCACGTCCGCGCACCGACAGCATCGCCAGAAGCGCAGATCACGCAACGATCGGGACATGTTGACAATCCCGCCGATCGCGTCAAGTTTCGCGCCACAACAGGACGGTCGCGATAACATTGCGCGCCATGATCCTCGCGAAGTTTAGGGAGAGTTCGATGGCGGCTGCCGAGGGACAAACGTCGCCCAAGGCCTCGAATGAGAAATCCTCTCGGACGAACGCGTCCGAAGCGAACGCGTCTGACGTAAAGGCCTGGCACCAGGTGGTGCTTCAAACACTTAAGCGCAACGACATCAGGCTCGTGCCGTACGTTCCAGACCGCGTGCTGACAACGCTGATCAGGGATATTCACGCCGATCCGTTCTTCACCACGTTCCCGACCGCGCGCGAAGAAGAAGCGGTCGGTATCGTCTCCGGCGCGTGGATGGGCGGCATGCGCGGCGCGATATTGATGCAGACTTCCGGCTTTGCGACGCTCGCCAATGTGCTGGCGTCGCTGGCGATCCCCTATCAGATTCCGCTGATCATGTTCGTGTCGGAACGCGGAACGCTCGGCGAATTCAACTACGGGCAATCGCTGGTGTGCCGCACCATGCGGCCGGTGCTCGACTCGCTGGCGATGGAGCATCATACAGCGACCAGGCTCGACGAGTTCGAGTTCATCGTCGATCGATCGATCAAGCAGGCCATCGCGACACAGGCGCCGGTAGCGCTGATCCTGTCGCCGCTGTTGACCGGCGGCAAGGTATTCGACAAGTGAGCGATCACATCATGAGCCAGGAAAACCTCCCCGCCCGCAACACCAAGGTGATGAACCGGTTCGATCTCACCTCAAGGCTGGTCGCGAAGCTGAAGCGCGAGGAAGCCGTGATCGGCGGCATCGGCAATACCAATTTCGATCTGTGGGCCGCCGGCCGCCGGCCGCAAAATTTCTACATGCTGGGCAGCATGGGTCTCGCCTTTCCGATCGCGCTCGGCGTCGCGCTGGCCCAGCCGACGCGTCGCGTGTTTGCGCTTGAGGGAGACGGCTCGCTGTTGATGCAACTGGGCTGCCTGTCGACCATCGCGACGCTGAAGCCGAAGAACCTCACGATGATCGTGATGGACAACGGCATCTACCAGATCACCGGCGCACAACCGACGCCGGCCGCTGCCGTGTCCGATATCGTCGCCATCGCCGTCGGCTGCGGTCTCGCCAACAGCGCCTGGGCGGCGGATGAAGAGGATTTCGAGCGGCTGGTCGATCAGTCCCTGTCTGCTTCCTCACCCACGCTGATCGGGGTACGCATTGACGACAGGCCGGGGACCGGCGCAACTCGCAGGGATCCCGTGCAGATCAGAGAGCGCTTCATGCTCGGCCTCGGCGTGCGCGAAGCGCCGTGATCCGTGCTGCTCGCAACACGCGCGCCCGGCCATGCGACGCCTCCGGAAAATGAATCCTCGCGGGCACGGGGTCCCGCGAGGCAGTGGAAGATGCGACTTCGTTAGTCGATGATCCTGATTACCCGGCGGGTACGCGGGTCCACGATCACGCGGCGATCATTCACGACCGCGTAGCGATATTCGGCGTAGCGCGGGACCGGCCGCAGTTCGACGGCCGGCGGCAACGGCTCGCCTACCACGACTCGCTCCTGCACCGTCACCGATGGGACGCGTTCGCCCTGGATTGACGTGATCACGGCGTTCGGAATTTCCACCGCTGCGCCGACGGCGGCGCCCACCGTCCCACCGACAATCTCGCCGACGGGACCCGCAACCTCACCGCCGGCCCTGGCGCCGTTCACGGCACCGGCGGCGGTGGTGGATTGAGCAAAGGCGGCGCTCGAGGCAAGCAGCGATACTGCGATCAACGAAACCGTAAGCTGTCTCTTCATCATGTCCTCCAATGAGTTCACGACAGCCCAACCGCGGTACCACGGAGTTGTTCCGAGGCGGCCCAGGTTCCATCGTCGAGCCGCTGGCGGCTATCGCCAGGTTCCAGCACTTGACCGTTCAAGCAAAATGCCGCCCGGGAACCCGAGCGGCATTTGATTTTGGTGTTGCGTATCTTTTTACAGCAAACCGATCAAAGAAGACCTGCGCCGCGCGCCCATTTGTATTTGGCGCCCAACACCTCGACCGGCAATTCCGTCGAGTAGGCATAGGCCGGGATGCCGTTCTGGTAGAGATACTCGGCGGCCTCTTCGACCTCGATGTCGCCGGCCAGCGAGGCCACCATCGGCTTCACGAAGCCCTTGGCCTCCATCTCCTTCTTCACCTCGACCATGTTGCGGGCAAACACCATCGGCGGCGTGACGATGGTGTGCCAGTAACCGAGGATCAGCGAATGAACACGGTCATCCGACAGTCCGAGCTTGACGGTGTTGACGTAGGTGATCGGCGGCTCGCCACCAGTGATGTCGACCGGATTGCCGGCGGCGCCGAACGGCGGGATGAACTTGCGGAACGCAGCATCGAGGTCGGGCGGCATCGTCATCAATGAGAGGCCGTTGTCGACCACCGAGTCGGACAGCAGCACGCCCGAGCCGCCCGCGCCGGTGATGATCAGAACGTTCTCGCCCTTCGGGGTCGGCAGCACCGGAATGCCGCGCGCGAATTCGAGCAATTGCCGCAGGCTGCGGGCGCGGATCACGCCGGACTGCTTGAGCACGTCCTCGTAGATCCTGTCGTTGCCGGCGAGCGCGCCGGTGTGCGACGAAGCAGCCTTGGCGCCGGCCGACGTGCGGCCTGCCTTAAGCACCACCACCGGCTTCTTCTTCGAGACGCGCTTGGCGGCTTCCGCGAAGGCACGGCCATCCTTCAGGTCTTCGCAGTGCTGCGCGATGATCGTCGTATTCGGGTCCTGCTCAAAGAAGGCCAGCAGATCGTCCTCGTCGATATCCGACTTGTTGCCGAGACCGACGATCGCGGAGACGCCCATCTTGGCCGAGCGCGAGAAGCCGATGATCGCCATGCCGATGCCGCCGGACTGCGAAGACAGCGCCGCATGGCCCTTGACGTCATAGGCGGTACAGAACGTCGCGCAGAGATTGGCGGGGGTATAGTAGAAGCCGTAAATATTCGGCCCCATCAGGCGGACGTTGTACTTCTTGCCGATTTCGACGATTTCGGCCTGCAATTCGGGCGCGCCCGCTTCGGCAAAGCCGGACGGAATCAGGACCGCTCCGGGGATTTGCTTCTCGCCGCATTCGACGAGCGCACCGGCGACGAACTTCGCCGGGATCGCGAACACCGCGGTGTCGATCACGCCCGGCACGTCCTTGACGCTCTTGTAGGCCTTGTAGCCCAGGATCTCCGGTGCCTTCGGGTGGATCGGATAGATTCCGCCCTTGTAACCGCCGTTGATCAGGTTCTTCATCACCGAGTTGCCGATCTTGCCGTCTTCCGCCGAGGCACCGATCACGGCAACCGCCTTCGGCTGCATGATGCGGTTCATCGCGGTGACGATTTCCTCGGTCGAACGCGGCGCCGGGCGCGGCTTGTAGTCGAAGTCGACGACGATGCGCACGTCGGCGGCGATCGCATCCTTGTTGGTGGCGAATACCGGGTTGAGATCAAGTTCGACGATTTCGGGGAAGTCGCTGACGAGCCGCGACACCTTGACGATGATATCGGCCAGCGCATCGCGGCTGACGGGGTCGCCGCCACGCACGCCCTTCAGCATGTCATGGGCCTGAATGCCGTCGAGCATCGACAGCGCATCTTCCTTGGTGGCAGGCGCGAGCCGGAAGGTGACGTCTTTCAAAATCTCGACCAGCACGCCGCCGAGGCCGAAGGCCACCAGCTTGCCGAACGATCCGTCGGTGATGGAGCCGACGATGACTTCGGTGCCGCCAGCCAGCATCTGCTGAACCTGGATGCCGTCGATCTTGGCGTCGGCTTTGTATTTCCTGGCATTGGCCAGAATGGTCGCATAATTCGCTTCGACGTCGGCGGCGGTCTTCACGCCCACCATGACGCCGCCGGCTTCGGTCTTGTGCAGGATATCCGGCGAGACGATCTTCATGACCACCGGGAAGCCCATGGCGGACGCGATCTTCGCCGCCTCCGCCGCGGACTTGGCCACCCCCTCCTTCGGAACCGGGATGCCATAGGCATCGCAAACCAGCTTGCCTTCCGGCGCCGTCAGGCTTGTGCGCTTCTCCGCCTTGACAGCATCGAGAATTTTACGGACCGCATCTTTGGAATTCGACATTGGCTTCCTCCTTGACGTCTATTCTTGGCTCGCAGGCAGCGCGTGCTGGAATCAGCACCCTGATTTGCCTGCGTACGCTCGATTGGTATTCACGGTGATGGCAAACGCGGGCCCGCGTCCGCTGCGGCTGTTGCAACCGCGGAATAGTGGCTCGTATGGCATTTGGTATGCCAGAAACGCACTTGTCAAGTCACGGAAGTGTTGAAAACATGCTCAACTTGACATTCTGGCATTTGGCATGCCAAAAATAATTCCGTTGTTCCTTTGATCAACGACGTCTCCTGGCGAGACCATAGAGTCGTGCCTAAACGGAAACAAACCAAGGCGCCGCCCACCATGCCCGAGGCAGAAATTGCAATCGTCCGGATCGCGCCGGAGACGAGCTTCAAGAACAAGGCCTATGAGGCCTTGAAGGAAGCGATCCTGAAGATGGACATCTACGCCACGCCCGAACCGGTCATGCTCGACGAGCGCGCCCTGTCGGAGCGCCTCGGTGTCAGCCGGACCCCTATCCGCGAAGCGATCGCGATGCTGGAGCAGGATGGTTTCGTCAAGACCGTGCCACGCCGCGGCATCGTCGTCGTGCGTCGCACCAAGAGCGAGATCGTGGACATGATCCGCGCCTGGGCCGCGCTCGAGAGCATGGCGGCGCGACTGATCACGACCACCGCGCGCAAGAAGGACATTTCCGCGTTGCGCGATTTCTTCAGGGATTTTGGCAAGGATCGTCTGCCGCAGGATCACGTCCAGGAATATTCGAAAGCCAACATCGCCTTTCACCAGGCACTGATTTCGCTCAGCGAGTCACCCGTGCTGATCGACATGACCAACGATATCCTTTTGCACGTGCGCGGCTACCGGCAATTGACGATCGGACGCGTCGACCGCACCGCAACGTCCCTGCCCGAGCACATGGCCATCATCGAAGCACTCGAACAGCGCGACACCGAGCTTGCGGAAAGGCTCGCGCGGGATCACACGCTCGGCCTTGCCGCTTATGTTGAAGCCCATGGCCAGGAACTCTTTTAACGATCCGGCGCACTAACTTCGCGCGACGATTTACTGGACGAACTCGTCCTCATCAAGAAACGAACAGGGAGAAGCGGAATGTCCGCAGCAGTACAGAGCATCGATGCAAAGACGGCCGGCGCGGAGCAGGAACTCACCGACGGCTTTAACCTCATGATCGACGCGCTGAAGCTTAACGGCCTCACGACAATTTACGGCGTGCCCGGCATCCCCATCACCGATTTCGGCCGCATGGCGCAGGCCGCGGGCATCCGGGTCATCTCGTTCCGTCACGAGCAGAACGCAGGCAACGCGGCGTCAATCGCGGGATTCCTGACCAAGAAGCCCGGCGTTTGCCTCACGGTATCGGCACCCGGTTTTCTCAACGGCCTCACCGCGCTTGCTCATGCCACCACCAATTGCTTCCCGATGATCCTGATCTCGGGCTCGTCGGAGCGCGAGATCGTCGACCTGCAGCAGGGCGACTACGAGGAAATGGACCAGCTTGCGATTGCCAAACCGCTCTGCAAGGCAGCCTTCCGCGTGCTGCATGCCGCCGATATCGGCATTGGGCTTGCACGGGCGATCCGCGCCGCCGTGTCCGGACGTCCGGGCGGCGTCTATCTCGATCTGCCCGCCAAGCTTTTCGGACAGGTGATGAACGCCGACGCCGGTGCGAAGTCGCTGGTCAAGGTGATCGACGCGGCGCCGGCCCAGATCCCCGCGCCTTCCGCGGTCAAGCGCGCGCTCGATGTGCTCAAGAGCGCGAAGCGTCCGCTGATCATTCTCGGCAAGGGCGCGGCCTATGCGCAGGCCGACGACGATATCCGCGCGCTGGTCGAAAAGAGCGGCGTTCCGTTCCTGCCGATGAGCATGGCCAAGGGCCTTTTGCCCGACTTGCATCCGCAATGCGCCGGCGCGGCGCGCTCGACGGTGCTGAAAGACGCCGATGTCGTGATGCTGATCGGTGCCCGGCTTAACTGGCTGTTGTCGCACGGCAAGGGCAAGACCTGGGGCACTGCGCCGAAGAAATTCATCCAGATCGACATCGAGCCGAAGGAAATGGACTCCAACGTCGAGATCGTCGCTCCCGTGGTCGGCGACATCGGCTCCTGCGTATCCGCGCTGCTTGCGGCGATGGGCAGCAACTGGCCGGCGGCGCCCGCCGACTGGGTGAAGGCGGTCAGTTCGAAGCGGGAAGAAAACGTGGCCAAGATGGCGCCGCGGCTGATGAACAACAACTCGCCGATGGACTATCATGGCGCGCTCGGCGTGCTGCGCACTATCATCAAGGAGCGGCCTGACGCCATTCTGGTTAATGAAGGCGCCAATACGCTCGATCTCGCGCGCGGCGTCATCGACATGTATCAGCCGCGCAAGCGGCTCGACGTCGGGACCTGGGGGGTTATGGG
>JBAVEE010000095.1:0-1768 GCA_049587575.1 Bradyrhizobium sp. | reverse complement strand
AGCTGATTGACGCACAGGTTGGAATGCGCGCCGTAGGACAGGCCGACCGCGGCCGAGGCGCGCGATATCTCCTCCATCGCCACGCAATGTTCGAGATAGCCGAGCCCCGAGCCGCCATATTCCTCCTCGACGGTAATTCCGTGCAGGCCGAGCGCGCCGATTTTCGGCCACAGATCGCGGGGAAACTGGTTGCTCTTGTCGATCTCGGCGGCGCGTGGCGCGATCTCATGGGCCGAAAAATCATGGACGGTGTCGCGGATCGCGTCCGCGGTTTCGCCAAGATCGAAGTTGAACATCCGATGCGCGTTGGGAATCATGGTCGGGTGGCCTTTCGGGCTTAAGCTGCTGATCTCGCGCACAGCCTTATTCTTTGCCCACAAGCTTGTCACGGGCCACGGACGCTGAGAAGAGCCTTTCGCCGGATTGTTTCGCGGTTGGCGGCAACAGGCTAAAATGCGCTAAACTCTCTCTTGCCCTGACGCGCGCAAGAGGATGTAATTCGGGATATATCACCCTCCGGCAGCAACCATGGAGGGGAACAAAATGGGGGAGCCGATCCATGCGTGGGACCATTGATCTCGTCAGACTCCTCCGCAGAAAGTAGCGTGTGAACGCGCCGGCGCGCATCGCCGGCTGACATGTTCTTGGGATCAATCAACAATGAATATCCAGGCATCCGTCAGAGCCGATCGACAAGAGCTGCAGCGCGCCGCGCGCGAGGCCGCCTATTCCACGCCGCTCAGCGAATTTCACCCCGGCGCGCCGCAATTGTTTCGCAACGATACGCTGTGGCCGTATTTCGAGCGGCTGCGCAAGGAAGAGCCGGTGCATTTCTGCACCAGCGCGCCGATCGAGCCCTATTGGTCGGTCACCAGATACAACGACATCATGCATGTCGACACCAACCACAGCATCTTCTCTTCCGACGTCACCCTCGGCGGTATCTCGATCCGCGACGTGCCGCCGGGTTATGACTGGCCGAGCTTCATCGCGATGGACCAGCCGCGGCACTCCGCCCAGCGCAAGACCGTGTCGCCGATGTTCACGCCGACGCATCTGGACGAGCTTGCCATCCTGATCCGCCAACGCACCTGCAAGGTGCTCGACGCCTTGCCGCGCAACGAGACCTTCGATTTCGTCGATCGGGTGTCGATCGAATTGACCACGCAGATGCTGGCGACATTGTTCGACTTTCCTTTCGAGGAGCGCCGCAAGCTGACGCGCTGGTCCGACGTCTCCACCGCGCTGCCAAAGAGCGGGGTCGTCGAATCGATGGAACAGCGCCGGGCCGAGATGGACGAATGCGCGGCCTGTTTCACAAAGCTGTGGAACGAACGCGTCAACGCCGAGCCCCGAAACGACCTGATCTCGATGATGGCGCATAACGACGCCACAAGGTACATGGATCCCGACAATCTGATGGGCAATATCATCCTCCTGATCGTCGGCGGCAATGACACCACCCGCAACACCATGAGCGGATCGGTGCTCGCCCTGAACGAAAATCCCGACCAGTATCGAAAGCTGCGCGACAATCCGGCGCTGATCGATACGATGGTGCCGGAAGTCATTCGCTGGCAGACGCCGCTGGCGCATATGCGGCGGACCGCGCTGCAAGATACCGAACTCGGCGGCAAGACAATCCGGAAAGGCGATCGCGTGGTGATGTGGTACGTCTCCGGCAATCGCGACGAGGAAGTCATCGAGAAGCCCGACGAATTCATTATCGACCGCGCCCGGCCCCGCACCCATCTGTCGTTCGGCTTCG
>JBAVEE010000094.1:0-1599 GCA_049587575.1 Bradyrhizobium sp. | reverse complement strand
CTGCTGGCGTGCGCCTGCGATCGGGTAAAAAACAACGGAGAACGACGATGAACGCGATTTGCAATGTGATTTTGGTGCACGGGGCTTGGGCCGACGGATCGTCCTGGAGCAAGGTCATTCCCCTTCTGGCTAGAAAGGGAATGACAGTGACGGCCGTGCAGCTGCCGCTCATTGGTTTCGAGGCCGATGTGGCCGCGGTCCGCCGCGCCCTCGCACTGGCCCAAGGCGATGTGGTGCTGGTCGGGCCTAGCTATGCCGGCGCGGTGATCGGCGAAGCGGGCAACGACGACAAGGTGAAACGGCTGGTCTATATCGACGCCTTCGCCCCCGACGCCGGCGAGTCGGCCGGGTCACTGTTTGCGCAATTCCAGGCCGCGCCTCTCGGCGCCGAGATGCGCCCCGACGCCGAAGGCTTCCTGGCGTTGTCGCACAAGGGCATCTTCGAGCTGTTCGCGCAGGATCTCGACGAGGCCGAAAAGGCGCTCGTGTACGCCACGCAGGGGCCGGTCAATGGCGCCGCCCTCGGCGGCACGCACACCAAGGCTGCATGGCGCAGCCGGCCGACCTTCTACTTGATCGGCGACCAGGACCACGCCATCCCGCGCGCCGAGCAGGAAAAAATGGCCACCCGAATGGACGCCACCGTCGAGCATGTCGATACCAGCCATGTCCCGATGCTCTCCAAGCCCGAATTTGTCGCGCACTTCATCCTGAAGGCCGCTGTCTGATCGCGCACGCCAGGCGCGCATCCTCCGAAAGCTTTCGGCCGCGCGCCTGGCAATCTATCCACGCGACCGCTATCTGCGGCCACGCCGCATACCCTGCACAGGAGAGACTATCATGTCGTTCACCCAGATCATTCACATTCCGATCCTGCCGCTCGGCATGGTCAACGCGCATCTGATCCAAAGTGAAAACGGCTGCTTGCTGATAGACGCCGGCATCCCTGGCTCCGAGCGCAAGATCGAACGCGCGCTGAATCGGCACGGCCTGTCGTTCAAGGATATCAAGCTGATCGTCGTGACCCACGCCCATACCGATCATGCCGGAAGCGCCGCGCGCCTGCGGCAACTGTCCGGTGCTCCGATACTCGCGCATCAGGATGATGCGGACTTCTACAGCCGGCGGCGGCCGATGACATACTGCCCGACCGGATGGGTCGGCAAGCTATTCTTCAAGACACCGGTTCCACATGAGCCGTATGAAGGGTTCGAAGCGGACATCATGATGAAAAACGGCGATGAGCTAAAGCTTGGGGATTTCGGCGTCGACGGGGTCGTTCGTCACACCGCCGGACATACGCCAGGCTCGATTGCGGTCGAGTTGGCGTCGCAGGACATGCTGGTCGGCGACCTCGTCGCCTCCGGCATCCTTATCGGCGGCATCGCCTTCACCGGGCGGGCCATCAGGCCGCCCTTCGAGGATGACCCGCAAGCAGTTGCCCGCGAGCTGACCCGCATGCTCGATGGCGGCGCCAAGCGCTTCTACATGGGACACGGCGGCCCCCTCGAAGCCGCCGAAGTTTTGCGGCATGCGCACAAGCTTTCGGCCATCAAGCCGAACGCCTGCGCCATCGGCTGCTGCCATCACGTCTCGCAC
>JBAVEE010000093.1:0-4023 GCA_049587575.1 Bradyrhizobium sp. | reverse complement strand
GTGAAAGCCGAGCCACAGGCCGAAGCGGTCCGACAGTGATACCTTTTCCTCGACCGCCTCGCCGGGGTTGATCGCCGTCGAGCGTTCATTCTCGATCATCTCGCGCGCCAGCAAATGCCGGCGGTTGGATGTCGCATACAGGATCACGTTGTCGGGACGGCCCTCGATGCCGCCCTCCAGCACCGCTTTCAGCGATTTGTAGGAAGCGTCATTGCCGTCGAACGACAGGTCGTCGCAGAACACGATGAAATGGAAATGCGAGCCGCGGAGCAGATCCATCAAGACCGGCAGGCTCTCGATATCCTCGCGATGAATCTCGATCAGCTTGACGTGATCAGGCGGCTTGCGGTCGATGTTGATGCTGGCATGCGCGGCCTTCACGAGCGACGATTTTCCCATCCCGCGCGCCCCCCACAGCAGGGCGTTGTTCGCGGGAAGTCCATTGGCAAAGCGTTCGGTATTCTCGATCAGGATGTCGCGCATCCGATCGATCCCCTTGAGCAGGCCGATATCGACGCGGCTGACGCGCGGCACCGGTGCCAGCCGCCCATCGGGGTGCCAGATGAACGCGTCGGCGTGGCTGAGTGAATCGGCGGCCGAGGAAGCCGGCGATGCGGCCGAAAGGCGCGAGGCGATGGCTTCGAGCGCGCGCGCAATCCGCTCTGTCGCATCACGCTCGGAGGACGCCGTGGCGCGTTTTGTCGCCGATAATGGCGATTTCCGCTGGCCCGTCCGGGAGCCGGGTCGATGCGCTGTTTTGCTGGGTTTTCTTGTCATCCTGGGCCTTCCCTGACGACGCACCCTTAACGGGCCTTACGGGGGGCCGCAAGCGGCGGAAATGAGGGTCTGGCAGCGTTGCAATTGGGACCGCGGCCGCTATAGTCCGCGCGAATTTGCCCGGACCGGCCCGGCGCTCAGGCGCCGCCGGTTCATTCCCGTTCCACGAGGATTGTCCGAATGCTGATTACCCCTGCGTTTGCTCAGGCCGCGTCCGGCGGCGATACCAACAGCATGTTGATGTCGCTGCTGCCGTTCGCGCTGATCTTCGTGATCATGTACTTCCTGATTCTGCGGCCGCAGCAGAAGAAGGTGAAGGACCATGCGGAACTCGTGAAGAACATCCGCCGCGGCGATACCGTGGTGACGACGGGCGGGCTGGTCGGCAAGGTGACCAAGGTGGTGGACGACGACCAGATCGAGTTCGAGATTTCGGACGGCGTCCGCGTGAGGCAGATGCGGCAAATGATCTCGGGCGTTCGCGCCAAGGGCGAGCCGGCCAAGGAAAAGAGCGAGCCCGTCAAGGACGAGACGTCCGCGAGCTGATTTTCGGCGCACATTCACCTGGATCTGACGGGTCAACTCGATGTTGTACTTCACGCGGCTGAAAGCGCTGGCGATCATCTTCACGGCGCTTGCAGTGTGTCTGTGCGCGGTTCCGAATTTTTTCCCTGCTGCGACCGTAAAGACCTGGCCGGTTTGGGCCCAGCGCCACCTCGTGCTCGGTCTCGATCTGCAGGGCGGCTCCTATCTGCTGCTGGAGGTCGATTCCAACTACGTCAAGAAAGAGAAGCTCGATCAGGTGCGCGACGACACCCGTCGCGTGCTGCGTGAAAACAAGATCGGTTACACCGGCCTTGCGTCGCGTGGCGATTATGTCGAAGTGCGGGTCAAGGAAGCCGAGGCGCAGACGGCGCTGGCGAAGTTGCGCGAGCTGTCGCAGCCGCTCGGCGGTCTGCTCGGTTCCAGCGGCCAGCGCAGCCTCGAGGTCAACGATGGCGGCGGTGGATTGATCCGCCTGACCGTCCCGCAGGCGGCCATTACCGACCGCATCCGGCAGACGATCGAGCAATCGATCCAGATCGTCGAGCGCCGTGTCAATCAGCTCGGTACGGTCGAGCCGGTGATCCAGCGGCAGGGCACCGACCGCATTCTGGTACAGGTGCCCGGCCTGCAGGATCCGACCGAACTCAAGCGCATCCTGGGCAAGACCGCCAAGATGGAATTCCGCATGGTCGATTCGACCGTGCCGCCGGATCAGGCCGCGCAGGGCCGGGTGCCGCCGGATTCCGAAGTTCTGATGAGCGCGCAATCACCCAAGATACCCTACGTCGTCAAGAAGCAGGTCTTGGTGTCCGGCGGCGAACTCACCGATGCCCAGCCGGGCTTCGACCAGCGCTCGGGCGAGCCGATTGTCAGTTTCCGCTTCAATTCCACAGGCTCGCGCAAATTCGCGCAGGCGACCTCGGAAAATGTCGGGCAGCCGTTCGCGATCGTGCTCGACAATGAGGTGATTTCCGCGCCCGTGATCCGTGAACCGATCACCGGCGGTTCGGGCCAGATCTCCGGCAGTTTCACGGTGCAGGCCGCCAACGAACTCGCGATCCTGCTGCGCGCCGGTGCCTTGCCGGCGCCGCTCACCGTCATCGAGGAGCGGACCGTCGGCCCCGGCCTCGGCCAGGATTCGATCGAAAAGGGCGAACTGGCGGCCTATGTCGGCTCGATCATGGTCATCGTGTTCATGCTCCTGACCTACCGGCTGTTCGGCGTCTTCGCCAACATCGCGGTCGCCATCAATGTCGCCATGATCTTCGGCGTGTTGTCGCTGCTCAATGCGACGCTGACGCTGCCCGGCATTGCCGGAATCGTGCTGACCGTCGGTATCGCGGTTGATTCCAACGTGCTGATCTATGAACGTATCCGCGAGGAGCTGCGCGGCGGGCGCAACGCGATTTCCGCGATCGACGCCGGCTTCAAGCGCGCGCTGTCGACGATTCTCGACTCCAACATCACCACTTTCATCGCTGCCGCGGTGCTGTTCTATATCGGCACCGGACCGGTGCGCGGCTTTGCGGTAACGCTCGGTATCGGCATCCTCACCACGGTTTTCACTGCCTTTGAGCTGACCCGACTGATCGTCGCGACCTGGGTACGGTGGACACGGCCGCAAAATGTGCCGATCTAGGGGAATGCGGCTTTGACTCACTTCGTTCTTATCGCGCTGGGTATTCTGATTGCCGTGCTGACCGTGGTCAGCGTGTTCGGCCTTCTGCCGTCATTGCGGATCGTGCCCGACAACACCCATTTCGATTTCACGCGCTTTCGCCGCATCAGCTTTCCGATCTCGGCGCTGCTGTCGATCGTCGCGATCACGCTGTTCTTCACCCACGGGCTGAACTTCGGCATCGATTTCAAGGGCGGCACGCTGCTGGAAATACGGGCAAAGTCCGGCACAGCCGACATTGCCTCGATGCGTGCGACCCTGAGCGGTCTCGGCCTCGGCGACGTCCAGTTGCAGCAATTCGGCGGTCCCGACGAGGTGCTGATCCGGGTGGCCGAACAACCCGGCGGCGACGCCGCGCAACAGGAGGCGGTGCAGAAGGTCCGCGGCGCGCTCGGTGACGCCGTCGATTATCGCCGGGTCGAAGTGGTGGGCCCACGGGTTTCCGGAGAATTGCTGGCCTACGGCATGCTGGGGCTGATGCTCGCGATCGTCGCGATCCTGATCTATCTCTGGTTCCGGTTCGAATGGCAGTTCGCGCTCGGCGCCATGATCGCCAACGTCCACGATATCGTGCTCACCATCGGGTTCATGTCGATCAGCCAGGTCGATTTCGACCTCACCAGCATCGCGGCGCTGCTGACGATTCTCGGTTATTCGCTCAACGACACGGTCGTCATCTACGATCGCATCCGCGAAATGCTGCGGCGGTACAAGAAAATGCCGATGCCGCAATTGCTCAACGAGTCCATCAACTCGACGCTGTCGCGCTCGATCATCACCCACGTCACGGTGACGCTGGCGCTGCTGGCGCTGCTGCTGTTCGGCGGCAACGCCATCCACAGCTTCACCGCCGTGATGATGTTCGGCGTGGTGCTGGTCGGCACCTATACGTCGGTGTTCATCGCGGCTCCGATCCTGATCTATCTCGGCGTCGGCGAGGGCCGGGAAATCCAAAAAGATCAAAAAGACGAGTGACGATGGCCGCGGCCGCCCAAGACGGCCAGCACGCCGGCCAACAAAAC
>JBAVEE010000092.1:0-6935 GCA_049587575.1 Bradyrhizobium sp. | reverse complement strand
CGGGCTGGAAGAGTCCGCGGTCGCCTTGTCGGCAAATGCGGAACGTTCGCTTGAGCTGACGACGATCGTGGCGGCGGCGTCCGAAGAAACCTCCACCAATGTGCAGTCCGTGGCATCGGCAACCGAGGAAATGGCATCGTCGGTCAACGAGATCGGGCGTCAGGTGCAAACATCGGCCGGCATCGCCACCAAGGCCGTCGAGCAGGCGCAGGAGACCAACGACCGGGTCGGCGAACTGGCGAAGGCCGCGGCCCGGATCGGCGACGTGGTCGAACTTATCAATACGATCGCCGGGCAGACCAATCTTCTGGCTTTGAACGCCACCATCGAGGCGGCGCGCGCCGGCGAAGCCGGTCGTGGTTTTGCCGTGGTGGCGGCCGAGGTCAAGGCATTGGCGGAGCAGACGGCGAAGGCGACCAGCGAGATCGGCCTGCAGGTCGGCGGGATTCAGACGGCTACGCAGGATTCAGTCGCTGCGATCAAGGAGATCGGCTGCACCATCGAGCGGATGTCGGAGATTGCGTCGTCGATCGCGTCTGCAGTGGAACAGCAGGGGTCCGCGACCAATGAAATATCCCGCAACGTGCAGCAGGTTGCGCAGGCCGCCCAGCAGGTGTCCTCCAACATCACCGACGTGCAGCGCGGGGCCGGCGAAACCGGCTCGGCCTCATCGGTCGTGCTCTCTGCGGCGCGGCTGCTGTCCGGGGACAGCAACCGGCTCAAGGTGGAAGTCAGCAAGTTCCTGAGTTCGGTTCGCGCGGCGTGATCGCGGCCAACTGCGCTTTTTGATCGGCCGGGGCGCTTGATGCTTCACCGGCCGCCGCCACGTGCCGGTGGCCCATTCAGCGCTGCATCTGCATGATCTGGTCCATCGGCATCATGTTGTGGTTGAGATTGGACATGATCCACAGCGATCCGCCGATCACCAGGAACACGATCAGCAGACCGAAGCCGAGTGCCAGCACGTTGTTGGTGTTGTCCGCGCCCGTCGTGATGTGAAGGAAGAACACCAGATGCACGCCCATCTGCGCGATCGCCAGCACGACCAGGGCGACGGGAATACTCGGCTGCCAGACGAGGTCGGTGCCGGCGACAAAGAAGGACATTATCGTCAGAACAATCGCAAGACCGAGGCCGACGACGTAGCCGAGCAGCCGCGGGCCGACGCGGACTTCCTCTTCGTCGCCGGGTGCGACGTCGCGGTAGTCGTGCAGATCATGAACCTGTTCGCTCATGCGGCGCTCCCAAGCAGATAGACGACCGAGAATATCGCGACCCAGATGATGTCGAGCGCATGCCAGAACAGCGCAAAGCAAAGCAGGCGGCGCATGATGTCGGCTCGAAAGCCCTTGGCCAACACCTGCGCCATCATGGTGAGAAGCCAGAGAATGCCGGCCGAGACGTGCACGCCGTGGCATCCGACCAGGGCAAAGAAGGCGGACAGGAACGCGCTCCGCGTCGGGCCCGCACCGCGCGCAATCAGGTCGGCAAATTCGCGTCCTTCCAGCGCCAGAAATGCGAGCCCGAGGAGGCAGGTCGCCGCCATAGCGGCCTGGTACCAGCGCGCGCTGCGCACGTCGGCGGCGATGCTGGCAAGGCCGCAGGTAAAGCTCGACAGCAAAAGGCACGCGGTCTCGGCCGCGACACTCTTCAGGTCGAACAATTGTGCGCCGCTCGGGCCGCCGGCGGTCTGTCCGCGCAGCACCGCATAGCTCGCAAAGAAGCACGAGAACATCACGATGTCGCTGAGCAGGAAGATCCAGAAGCCGAAGCCGGTCACGATCCGCTTCGGCGCCGGCCCGTCATGCGCGACGACGGCCCTCTGCATCCCGCGCAGATCGTGCGGGTCGGCCTCGGGGAACGCCAGTGTGGCATCACTCATCATGCGCCTCCCGCCAGATTGAGTGCGGCCCGGCGCTGTTCCAGGTTGGCGCGGTCGATGCGCGCGACTTCCGCGGCCGGGATGACGTATTCGTCATGGTCGCGCCAGGCGAAGGCGACGAAGGTCGCAAACGCGCCGATGCCACCCGCGGCCACCATCCACCAGATGTGCCAGATCAATGCGAAGCCCATGATGGTGGCGAAGAACGCGCACACGAAGCCGGTCGGCGAGTTTCGCGGCATTTCGATATCCCTGTAGTCTGGCTCGTTCTCGAGGGCCTGCTGCTGGGCGTTCGCCTTCATCGCCCAGTAGGCATCCTGGCCGTGCACGTCGGGCATGACCGCGAAGTTGAACACCGGCGGCGGCGACGCGGTGGCCCATTCCAGCGACCGCCCGTCCCAGGGGTCGCCGGTACTGTCGCGCAGTTCCGCACGATCGCGGATGCTGACCACGAGCTGCAGGATCTGGAAGATGATCCCGATCAGAATCAGGACGGCGCCGCCGGCGGCCACTATCAGCCATGGACGCCATTCCGCGACGTCGTAGTGCTGCATGCGCCGGGTCATGCCGAGGAAACCGACCGCATAAAGCGGCATGAAGGCGACATAAAATCCGACCAGCCAGAACCAGAACGCGGCCTTGCCGAGCCCCTCATGCAGGCGGAAGCCGAACGCCTTCGGGAACCAGTAGGTGTAACCGGCAAAGGCCCCGAACAGCACTCCGCCGATGATCACGTTGTGGAAATGCGCGACCAGGAACAGGCTGTTGTGCAGCAGAAAGTCCGCCGGCGGCACCGCGACCAGGACGCCGGTCAGTCCGCCGAGGATGAAAGTGACCATGAATCCGATCGACCACAGCATCGGCGTGGTGAAGCGGATCCGCCCGCCATACATCGTGAACAGCCAGTTGTAGATCTTCACGCCGGTAGGCACCGCAATGATCATGCTGGCGATGCCGAAGATGGCATTGACGTCGGGCCCGGCGCCCATGGTGAAGAAGTGATGCAGCCACACCATGAACGAGATGATGCAAATCGCCATGGTGGCAAGCACCATCGAGCGGTAGCCGAACAGCGGTTTGCCGGAGAAGGTCGATACCACTTCCGAGAAAATCCCGAACGCGGGCAGGATCAGGATATAGACCTCCGGATGGCCCCACGCCCAGATCAGGTTCATGAACATCATGACGTTGCCACCGGCCTCGTTGGTGAAGAAATGGAAGCCGAAATAGCGGTCGAGAATCAGCATCGCGAGCGTCGCGGTCAGGATCGGAAACGCCGCAACGATCAGGAGGTTAGAGGCGAGCGTCGTCCAGCAGAACATCGGCATGCGCAAATAGCTCATGCCCCTGGTGCGCAATTTCAGTACGGTGGTGACGAGATTGATGCCGGCCACCAGCGTACCCACGCCGGATATTTCCAGTGACCAGGCATAATAGTCGACGCCGACGCCGGGCGAATAGGTCATTTCCGAGAGCGGCGGATAAGGCAGCCAGCCGGTGCGCGCGAATTCGCCCACCACCAGCGAGATATTGACCAGCAGCGCGCCGGTCGCGGTGAGCCAGAACCCGACGGAATTCAGCGTCGGAAACGCCACGTCGCGGACGCCGAGCTGCAGCGGCACCACCAGATTCATCAATCCGATCACGAACGGCATCGCCACGAAGAAGATCATGATGGTGCCGTGCGCGGAAAAGATCTGGTTATAGTGTTCGGGTGGCAGATAGCCTTGCGAATGAAAGGCGACCGCCTGCTGCGCCCGCATCATGATGGCGTCGGCAAATCCGCGCAGCAGCATCACCATCGCCAGCAGCGTGTACATGACGCCGATCCGCTTGTGGTCGACGCTGGTGATCCATTCGCGCCAGAGATAGGGCAGATGGCCTGCGATCGCGAGCCAGGCCAGAACCGCCAGGATCGCGACCAGCACAACGGCTCCGGTAAGGAGCGGGATCGGCTGATCGAACGGGATCGCGGCCCAGCTCAGTTTACCTAGCATTGCTCGCTCCGCTGTCGGGCTTCGCACGGGTCGTGGTCAGTCGCGGCCCCGGACCCGGCGGGATTTTCTGGGATCCGATCTTGCCGAACAATTCGGGGTCGGCGAGCCGATAGCTCGTCCTCGCCGTCTCGATCGACTGTTGGGCTAGCGCCGTGTAGCTGTCCGCATTCAGGATCCTGTCGCTGCGCGCGGTGCTGGCGACCCAGTCGGCGAATGCAAGCGCCGGTACGACATGGACGTCGAACAGCATGTCGGAAAAGCCGTCGCCGCTGAAATGCGCCGACAGCCCCTGATAATTCCCTTCCTGATCGGCACGAAGGTTGAGACGCGTGACCATGCCGTTCATGGTGTAGATCATGCTGCCGAGCTGCGGGACGAAGAAAACATTCATCACGCTTGCCGATGTGAGCTCGAACTGCAGCGGCGCGCCGACCGGAACGGTCAGCGTATTGACGGTGGCCACCCTCTGATCGGGATAAATGAACAGCCATTTCCAGTCGAGCGACACGACCTGGATCCTGATCGGGCTTCCGGTGCCGGTGACGGGCGCGGCCGGATCGAGCTGGTGCGCGCCGATCCATGCGACGCCGCCAAGCAGGATGACCGTGAGCGCCGGGATCGACCAGACCACAAGCTCGATACGGCCGGAATGGGCCCAATCGGGACGATAGACCGCGCGGGGATTGGACTGGCGAAACCAGAATGCGAACGCAAAGATGGCGGCGATCGTCGGCAAGACGATCACAAGCATGATCGCGACGGAATCGACGAGGATGGTTTTGTCGGCGGCCCCGATCGGCCCCTGTGGATCAAGGATATTCATCGGCCCGCCACAACATGGAACCGGCGGTAACGCTGACCTGGCGATATGGTTCCCGGCGAGAGGCGGAATATCTGATCGAAAATGGTGGCGCCAGACAGGATTGAGCTGTCGACCTCTCCATTACCAACGGAGTGCGCGTGACAGGTAGCAAATCCAATGATGTTTTTTTGACAATTCGGCGGAACTGCCCGTCAAAAAACGTGGCGGAAGGAGTATTTTTCAGGATGCAATCCCTTCCCCTTCGCCACGCCTCGAAAACAACCAGTAAAATAGCGGGCCTTTTGATTGCAAAGGGTTTTTCGGACTGCTGTCGGTCCCCGTGATCGCGCGGCTGCGCTGCCTCGGCGCGATGCGCCAGCGGTACGAATGTCACTCCTGCTGAGCGGGCCGGCGTCATGGCCTCTCACATGCCACGAAACACGCGCCCGAAGACGCCGCGCCATCGCGCTCTCACGAAGGTATGAAATGGAGGAGTGGATCCAACCTTGGGCTTGCAACGTCTAGCTAATCCCCGGTGTATTTTGTCTAACCGCCTAACGGCGGGTAGAGCGGGCGAGGGGTGCCAGTGACAGTCGAGGATATCAGCGGTGAGCCTTGAATCAGCGACCGGAACCAGACGAGATTTCCTGTACATTGCGACGGGTGCGGCAGCCGCGATAGGTGCGATTGCGACGGTGATACCGTTGGTCGACCAGATGGAACCGGACGCCTCGACTTTGGCTGCTGGGGGACCCGTCGATTTTGATCTCAGTAAACTTCAGCCGGGTCAGCAGGCCATTGTACGTTGGCGCTCGCGGCCGATATTCGTCATGAATCGTCCGCTCGCCGCGATCAAGACGCTTCAAGACCCGAAGCTGCTAGCAAGGCTATCGGATGCAAACTCGACCGCGCCTCAGCAGCCGCCATATGCCGATAATTGGCATCGCTCGATCAAGCCGGAATTCAGCGTGCTGGTCGGCATCTGTACCCATCTGGGATGCATTCCGATGTTTTATCCTGACCCGATAGTCTGCCTGCGGGAAACTGGCCTGGCGGCTATTTCTGCCCGTGTCACGGTTCGAAATACGATCTTGCCGGGCGTGTTTTCAATGGGGTGCCGGCCCCGTACAATCTGCCCGTGCCGCCATACCGCCTCGTCAACGATACGATGATCCGAATTGGAGAGAACCCGCCCGATGTGGTCTGGGATTTTGGCTCCATTGTACAGATCTGACGTGTGGGAGATGCACTCGGCGGCGCGCGACTGACCGTCAGGGCGCCGGGCGCAAGGAAGTGACCGGGCCATTGCGGGACACGGGTGCCCGCTACCGTCGATCCATATTGCCTTGGTGTTGGGCCAAAAATGAAACGTACGACCTCTGCAATTCGCGCCCCGGCAATCCACGTTATGCGGAACTCCCTCGGGTCCTTCGCGGTCTTGGTTGGCGCTTCAGTGATCCTTCTCTGGATCGGTCGCGGTACGCAATTTCACCAGTTTACGATAGGGCTCGTATTGGCAGCCATGACGCTCGGAGTCGCGCTGCTGCTGTTCGAACTCTGCTGGCGTGCCGTCCTGCGGGTGGGGGCTTTTCCGTCTAAGCGCCATTGAGCATTCGGCGTGCCTTCGGACGGAGAGCTGGCGACTTGGCTATCTCAGGTCGTCCATGTTCATCGCGGGTTGACGCCAGAAGCTGACCGACGGAGTCGGAGACAATGCTCCGGGCCAAGTCGCGATAGATGGCTACTTCAAACCGCGGAGCGCCCGCATTTTTTTGGATGGGCCTCCGCTCAATGGAGCTCAGCGATGTCGGAGCCACCCGTCCGTAAGCCAGGCGCTCGCTCAATTGGAGCCGGTTGAAATCCGGCTGCCTTGAACCGGAAGGCGAGTCGCCGGGCGATTCCGCAACCGGAGATCAGAACGCTTTTGTCCATCGCCAAAGAGCAGGCAGCGGCCGCGCTCGCGGGGGACCCGACCAAGAAAGCTTGACGACCAAAGGTGAATACCAATCGCGCGACATCCCGAATAAAATCAACGGGCATTCACATACAATGAGTATTCGGGAGAGCGCCCCCAATGAAAAGATTTATCAGCATGGCGACCGCCGCCGTCGCGGTATCCGCCTTTTCCTGCTTGGCAACCGTCGTCCATGCCGCGTCGAACAAGGTGGTGATCGGCGACATCGACGACATGTCGGGCCTCTATGCCGATGTCATTGGTCCAGGTGGCGTCGAAGCCGCCAAGATGGCCATAGAC
>JBAVEE010000091.1:0-4181 GCA_049587575.1 Bradyrhizobium sp. | reverse complement strand
CGGAAGGGCTGCGCGTGCTGGAGATGGCTGCAAAAAAGCACGGCGTCAGCCTGCATTTCGACCATTTCGATTTCGCCTCCTGGGACTATTACGAAAAGCACGGCGAGATGATGCCGGAGGACTGGAAGGCGAAAATCGGCAAGCACGACGCGATCTATTTCGGCGCGGTCGGCTGGCCGGCAAAGATTCCCGATCACGTTTCGTTGTGGGGGTCGCTGATCAAATTCCGCAGGGAATTCGACCAGTACGTCAATCTGCGCCCGGTGCGGCTGATGCCGGGAGTGCCGTCGCCGCTAGCCAACCGCAAGCCCGGCGATATCGATTTCTGGGTGGTGCGCGAAAACACCGAAGGCGAATATTCATCCGTGGGCGGGCGAATGTTCCCCGATACCGAGCGCGAATTCGTCACCCAGCAGACGGTCATGACCCGGATCGGCGTCGATCGTATCCTGAAGTTTGCGTTTGAACTGGCGCAATCGCGGCCCAAGAAGCACCTGACTTCGGCGACGAAATCCAACGGCATCTCGATCACGATGCCCTATTGGGACGAGCGCGTGGAGGCGATGGCCAGGAACTATCCCAAGGTGAAGTGGGACAAGTACCACATCGATATCCTGACCGCGAATTTCGTGCTGCACCCGGACTGGTTCGACGTCGTGGTCGGCTCGAACCTGTTCGGCGATATCCTGTCCGATCTCGGGCCGGCCTGCACCGGCACCATCGGCATCGCGCCCTCGGGCAACATCAACCCGGAAGGCCACTTTCCTTCCGTGTTCGAACCGGTGCACGGCTCGGCGCCCGATATCGCGGGGCAGGGCATCGCCAACCCGATCGGCATGATCTGGTCCGGCGCGATGATGCTGGAACATCTCGGCCAGAAGCAGGCCGCCGCCTCCATCGTCACCGCGATCGAGCGCACGCTGGGCGAACGCACGCTGCGCACGAGGGACCTCGGCGGCAATGCCGACACGGTCACCTGCGGCAAGGCGGTCGCGGAGATGGTGGAGTAGACCCTCATGGTGAGGAGGCGCGTTAGCGCCGTCGCACCATGAGGCCAGGGCTTCATCCTTCGAGACGCCGCGCTATGCGCGGCTCCTCAGTATGAGGGTAGAGCCCGCGGCCCCAGCTTCTGTCGTCTCCTCGTCATTGCGAGGAGCGAAGCGACGAAGCAATCCATCCATCCGGTTTGTCGCGCTATGGATTGCTTCGCCTCGCTCGCAATGACGGCGTAGTGACCGTTCATCACTTCGCAATCCTTCGGCAATGCTCCCAAGCCGCGTGAATCAGATTCTCGCTCGCTTCCGGCGTGCGGAACGCCGAATGGGCCGACAGCGTCACGTTCGGCAGCCTTGCAAGCGGGTGATCGACCGGCAGCGGCTCGATGTTGAACACATCCAGCCCGGCGTGGCGGATATGGCCTGACTTGAGCGCCTCGATCATCGCGGCCTCGTCAACCATGGCGCCGCGCGCGGTGTTGACGAGGATGACCCCCGGCTTCATCGCCGCAATGCGTTCGCGCGAGAGGAAGCCGCGGGTGTCATCGTTGAGCAGCAGATGCAGCGAAACGACGTCGCTCTGCGCCAGCAGCATATCGAGCGAGATGAATTCGACGCCGGGAAATTTCTTCGGCGACCGGTTCCAGGCGATCACCCGCATGCCGCTGCCGAGCGCGATCCGCGCTACCTCCGCAGCGATGCCGCCAAAACCGATCAGGCCGAGGGTCTTGCCGGTGAGCTGCATGCCGTCCTCGCGCAGCCAGTTGCCCGCGCGCATCTCGCGGTCCATCCGGGCGATGCCGCGCGCCGACGCCCACATCAGCGCGATCGTGCATTCGGCCACCGCGGTGTCGCCATAGCCCTTGATCAGATGAACGTCGATGCCGAGTTCGCCAAGCTCTTCCGGATTCATGTAGCTGCGCGCGCCGGTCCCGAGGAACACGACATGTTTCAGGCCGCTGCAGCGCCGCGCCACGTCGGTCGGCAGAGGGGTGTGATCGATGATGACGATCTCGGCGCCGTCGAGCAGAGCAGGGATATGGCCCGGTGTGATGTCGGCATCGCGGTTGACGCGCACGGCCGGGTCGCCGGTCCTGTTCTGCCGTTCGAAAATATCCGCCAGCGATCCGTTGGCATCGACAAAAACTCCGCGCACGGAAATCTCCTTTAAGCTCTCAGGAAGCGACGCCCGCGAGCGCCAGCACGGTATGCATCAGCACGTTGGCGCCCGCCGAGCAGTCGGCCTGGGTGGCGTCCTCGAGCTCGTTGTGGCTGACGCCGTCCTTGCAGGGCACGAATACCATCGCGGCGGGAATCTTCGTATTGAGGTTGCAGGCGTCGTGACCGGCGCCGGAGGTAATGCGCCGGTAGGAAAACCCGAGCTTGCTGGCGGCGTTTTCCACCGCATCGACCAGCCGGGGATCAAAGTGGGTCGGCGGCTTGCGCCAGACCAGATCGAGCGCGACGTCGACCTTGCGCCGCTTGGCGATCCCGGCGACGGCGGCGCGCAAATCCCTGTCGAGCGCGTCCATGATCGCGGCGTCGGCGCTGCGGCAATCGACCGTGAAGGCGATCTCGCCGGGAATGACGTTGCGCGAGGGGTTTGCGATCACGGCCTCGCCGATGGTGCCGACGGCCTTGGGGCCGTGTTTGGTCGCGATGGCTTCCATCGCCAGCACGATTTCCGACAATGTCGCCAGCGCGTCGCGGCGCAACGGCATGGGCGTGGAACCGGCATGACTCTCGAAGCCGGTGATCTTGCCGTCGTACCACAACACGCCCTGGCCGGAATCGACCACGCCGATGGTCTTGCCCTCGGCTTCGAGAATCGGCCCCTGTTCGATATGGAGCTCGACGAAGCTTGAAAATTTCTGCCTGCCCACCGGGCTCTCGCCCCGATAGCCGATACTGTCCAGTGCCTCAGCGACCGTGACGCCTTCGGCGTCCTTGCGCGACAGAATATCGTCGGTGGTGAAATCGCCGACATAGGCCGCGGAAGCCATCATCGCCGGCGCGAAGCGTGAGCCTTCCTCATTGGTCCAGTTGACGATGCAGATCGGAATTTCGGTCTCGATGCCGGCGTCGTTGAGGGTGCGGACGACCTCGAGCGCCGCCAGCGTGCCGAGCACGCCGTCGAACTTGCCACCGGTCGGCTGGGTATCCAGATGCGAGCCGAGCCCGACCGGCGGCTTCGACATGTCGCGGCCCTTGCGCAAGCCAAACATCGAGCCGAGCGCATCGACATGGACTTCAAGGCCGGCGGCTTCGCAGGCGTTGCGGAACCAGTCGCGGACCTGCCTGTCCTCGGGCCCGAGCGTCAGCCGGCGCACGCCGCCCTTTGGTGTAGCGCCAAATTTCGCGGTTTCGTGAATCGTGTCCCAGAGCCGGGCGGAATCGATCTGCAGATTGGATGCAATTTGGGTCATGGAGCCATTCCGGAAGTCAGGAGACGCGCGCTGTCGGTTTTATTGACGCGCCTGCAGCGGCGCGTCAATAACAGCGCTGCCCTGCGCCAGTTTGGCGGCGAGTTCGGCCACGCGCTCGACCGCGACGGTGTCGGGAGAGGCAAGCCAGCTCGCCGAGAAAGTCAGCAGCGGCATTTGCAGATCCGTCGACAGCAAATGGAGCCGCCCGTCGGCCATTTCGTTTTCAACAATCGCGGTCGGAATCACGGCGATGCCGAGGCCTTCGATCGCCATGTGGACGACGGTCGCCAGCGAGGCGCTGGCGTGCAGCCGGATCGGCGGCAGATCGGGCCGATTGAACAGCGAACGCACGATCTCGTAGGGCTGCGTCTTGCTTGGAAAGGTAATGATCGGAAACTTCGCGAGGTCGTGGACCGTCAGTCTTCGCTTGCCCAGTCCGAGTGAGGGGCTGGCGAGAAAGCCTACTGGATAGTCGCACAACACCCGGTTGCTGATGGTCGGCGCCGTCAGCGGTCCGAGCAGGAACGCAAGTTCGATTTCCTGTGCCAACAGCCGGGTCCGCAAATTCGAGGTGATGTCGACCTCGATTTCGAGCGAGAGATTCGGATAGGCGTGGTTGACGCCCTTGATCAATTGCGAAAGCCAGGTGTGGACGATGGTCTCGGCCACGCCGAGCCGCAGCACGCCCCGCATCGCCGAGCGATCGCCGACCGCTGCCAGCATTTCCGAGCGCAGGCCGATCAGCTTCTCGGCATAGACC
>JBAVEE010000090.1:0-7474 GCA_049587575.1 Bradyrhizobium sp. | reverse complement strand
CCACTATCGCGAGGGAAGGCTTCGGCTGCTGTACGAAGCCCATCCGATGGCGCTGGTGATGGAATGGGCCGGCGGCGCGGCGTCGACCGGGCGGCGGCGAATTCTCGAACTGGGCGCGAAAATGCCGCACCAGCGGGTGCCGCTGATCATGGGCTCGGTGCGCGGCGTGCGCGACATTGCTGCCATCCACGAAGGTATCGAACCGATGTTCGACAATAGCGACGCTCCGCTGTTTGCGCGGCGCGGCCTGTTTCTCTGACGGGGCAGTCGGCGATGTCACGCAGTCATCCCATCATATCGATTACGGGTTCGTCGGGCGCCGGCACGACGTCGGTGAAAAAAACGTTCGAGAATATCTTTCGTCGCGAGAAGGTCGCAGCGGCCTATATCGAAGGCGACGCCTTCCATCGCTACAACAGGTTCGAGATGCGCACGAAAATGGCGGAGGAAGCGGAGCGCGGCAACAAGCACTTCAGCCATTTCAGTCCCGAAACCAACCTGTTCGAGGAATTGGAGCGAGCATTTCGCGACTACGGTGAATCCGGCACGGGTACGACGCGTCATTACGTCCACGATGAGGAAGAGGCGAAACTCTATGGCGCCGAGCCGGGCACGTTTACCGAATGGGGCCCTTTGCCGGAGAAGTCCGACCTGCTGTTTTACGAAGGGCTGCACGGCGCCGTCGTAACCGACAGGGCCAACATCGCTCAGCATGCCGATCTCAAGATCGGCGTCGTACCCGTGATCAATCTGGAGTGGATCCAGAAGCTGCATCGCGATCGCAGCGACCGCGGCTATACCGCGGAGGCGGTGACTGACACCATCCTGCGGCGGATGCCCGACTACGTGAACTACATCTGTCCGCAATTCGCCGAGACCGACATCAACTTCCAGCGCGTGCCGACCGTCGATACCTCGAACCCGTTCATCGCGCGCTGGATTCCGACGCCGGATGAATCGATGGTGGTGATCCGCCTCAGGAACCCGCGAGGGATCGACTTTCCCTATCTGCTGTCGATGATCCCGGGCAGCTTCATGTCGCGCGCCAATTCGATCGTGATCCACGGATCGAAGCTCGATCTGGCGATGCAGCTCATCCTCACCCCACTGATCCTACAACTGATGGAACGCAAGAGGCGCACGGTATGACTGCTCACGCTTTGTCCTGTATTGCCGGCCGGCCGGATGTTTCGCACGCCGAAATGGCCAACGCGGTCCGCTTCCTGGCGATCGATGCTGTTGAGAAGGCCAGGTCGGGTCACCCGGGCATGCCGATGGGCATGGCTGACGTCGCCACGGTGTTGTTTTCTCGCTTTCTCAAATTCGATCCCGCCGACCCGGCGTGGCCGGACCGCGACCGTTTTGTCCTGTCTGCCGGTCACGGCTCAATGCTGCTGTATGCGCTCTTGCATCTGACGGGCTATCAGGGCGTAAGCCTGGACGAACTCAAGGCCTTCCGGCAGTGGGGATCGAAGACGCCGGGGCATCCGGAGTATGGCCACACCCCTGGGGTGGAAACGACGACCGGCCCCCTCGGGCAGGGCCTTGCGACCGCCGTCGGCATGGCGCTCGCCGAACGCCTGATGAACGCGCGGTTCGGCGACGATTGCGTCGATCACTACACCTACGTGATCGCCGGAGATGGTTGCCTGATGGAGGGCCTCAGTCACGAGGCGATCTCGCTGGCCGGACATCTGCGGCTCAACCGGCTGATCGTGCTGTTCGACGACAACGAAATCTCGATCGACGGAGCCACGTCGCTGTCGTGTTCGGATGACCAGCTGGCACGGTTCAAAGCTTCCGGGTGGTCGGCATGCCGGATCGACGGCCACGACCCCGAAGCAATCAGGGGTGCGATCGAAAGTGCCCGAAACAGCGACCGTCCGTCGCTGATCGCCTGCCGCACCGTGATCGGCTTCGGCGCCCCGAACCGTCAGGGCACCGAAAAAGCGCATGGCGCGCCGCTCGGCGCTGACGAGGTCGCAAAAGCCCGCGATGCGCTGAGCTGGCCGTACGAACCGTTCCAGGTTCCACAACCCGTCCTCGAGCAATGGCGCAAGGCCGGCGCCCGCGGGCATGCCGCCCGGCGAAGCTGGATCGAGCGGACCAGGTGTATCAATTCCGTGAAGCGCTCGCCGTTTCACGATGCGCTGAATAGAAATCTGCCTTGCAGTTATGCCGAAGCGATGGCGCAACTACGCGATCGCTTCACAGCCGAGCGACCGAACATTGCCACCCGGCAGGCGTCACAGTTCGTGATCGACGGAATTGCGGAAGCATTGCCGAATCTGCTCGGCGGCTCGGCCGATCTGACCCACTCCAATCTGACGCGGGCCAGGACCCACCAGCCGGTGCGGCCCGATTTCCTTGAAGGCAGCTATATTCACTATGGCGTCCGCGAGCACGCCATGGCGGCGGCGATGAACGGCATCGCGCTGCATGGCGGCTTCATTCCCTATGGCGGCACGTTTCTCGCTTTTGCCGACTACAGCCGCCCCGCGATCAGGTTGGCGGCGTTGATGCGAATTCGCGTCATCCATGTGATGACGCATGATTCGATCGGATTGGGCGAGGACGGTCCCACCCATCAGCCGGTCGAGCATCTGGCATCGCTGCGGGCGATTCCCAACCTGCTGGTGTTCCGGCCGGCTGATGCCATCGAGACCGCGGAGGCCTGGGATTGCGCCTTGCGGGCGCAGACCAGCCCGTCAGTGTTGTGTCTGTCGCGGCAGGCGGTCCCCACATTCCGCGAAAATTCCGACGGCACTAACCGGGTCGCGCTCGGCGCCTATGTGGTGGCCGAACCAGAGGGCGGTCGCGACGTCACCCTGATCGCAACCGGCTCTGAAGTTTCGATCGCGCTGAAGGCAGCGAAGCTGCTTGCGAGCGACGGCGTCCGCGCCGCCGTCGTCTCGGCCCCGTGTTTCGATCTGTTTCGCCAGCAGCCGCGCGAATATCGGGAAAACGTGCTCGGACGCGTTCCGAGGATAGGTGTCGAAGCCGCGGTCGAGGGCGACTGGGCACGCTGGCTCGGCGACGACGGCGAATTTGTCGGCATGACCGGCTTCGGCGCGTCCGCGCCGGCCGAAACACTGTATCGCGAATTCGGCATCACCGAAGACGCCGTCGCAAAGGCGGCGCTGCGCTGCATCGCGCGATCGAGGATGGCTGCAGCCTACGCATGAAAGTCCAGACGCGATCAATGACACGGAGGCTCCGATGGCGCGAATTTCACTGAGGCAATTGCTCGATCATGCCGCCGAGCGCGGATACGGCGTGCCGGCATTCAACATCAACAATATGGAACAGGGCCTTGCGATCATGGAGGCGGCGGCGGCCGTCGATGCGCCGGTGATCATCCAGGCCTCGCGGGGCGCGCGTTCCTACGCCCACGACATCATGTTGTCGAAGATGATCGATGCGCTGGAAGAGATGCATCCGCAGATTCCGATCTGCCTGCACCAGGATCATGGAAACGAGGAGGCCACCTGCGCCACGGCGCTTCAATACGGCTTCACATCGGTGATGATGGACGGCTCGCTCAGGGCCGATGCCAGGACGGCAGCGGACTACGAGTACAACGTCGACGTCACCCGCCGCGTGGTCGAGATGGCGCACTGGATCGGTGCCTCGGTCGAAGGCGAACTGGGCGTACTCGGTTCGCTGGAACATGGCGGCGGGGAGCAGGAAGACGGCCACGGCGTCGAAGGCGAGGTCAGCCACGATCAGCTGCTGACCGATCCGGACCAGGCAGTCGATTTCGTCCGCGCCACCAAGATCGACGCGCTGGCGATCGCGATGGGCACTTCGCACGGCGCCTACAAGTTCTCGCGCAAGCCGGACGGCGACATCCTCGCCATGAAAGTCGTCGAGGAAATCCATCGCCGTCTGCCAAATACCCATCTGGTGATGCACGGCTCGTCCTCGGTGCCGCAGCCGCTGCAGGATGCCTTTAATCAATTCGGCGGCGAGATGCCGCAGACCTGGGGCGTGCCGGTCGAGGAAATCGTCCGCGGCATCAAGCACGGCGTCCGCAAGGTCAATATCGATACCGACTGCCGGCTCGCGATGACGGCGGCCTTCCGGAAGGTCGCAGTTCAGATGAAAAACGAATTCGATCCGCGGAAATTTCTCAGGCCGGCGATGGACGCGCTGCGCGATCTCTGCCGCGAGCGTTTCGAGCAATTCGGCGCCTCCGGCAACGCCGCAAGGATCAAGGTGATGCCGCTGTCGGAAATGGCGAAGCGCTATCGCAGCGGGTCGCTCGATCCGGCTATCGGCGACCCCGCCGTTGCGGCCGAATGACGGAAACATCTTCCGGCCGGATTTGCCGGTCGACAGCCTCGAGGAGATTGCCATGAATGACCAATCGATGACCGTCCGCGGCAAGGATCGCTACAAATCCGGCGTCATGGAATACAAGAAGATGGGTTATTGGGAACCCGACTACGAGCCCAGGGACACCGACATCATCGCGGTGTTTCGGGTGACGCCGCAGGAGGGCGTCGATCCGGTCGAGGCCTCGGCGGCGGTGGCCGGTGAATCCTCGACCGCGACCTGGACCGTGGTATGGACGGATCGTCTCACGGCAGCGGAGAAATATCGCGCCAAATGCTACCGCGTCGATCCCGTGCCGAATTCTCCGGGGCAGTATTTCGCCTACATCGCCTACGATCTGGACCTGTTCGAGAACGGATCGATCGCCAATCTTTCGGCCTCGATCATCGGCAACGTGTTCGGTTTCAAGCCGCTGAAGGCGCTGCGGCTCGAGGATATGCGGCTGCCGGTGGCCTATGTGAAGACATTCCAGGGGCCGGCGACCGGGATCGTGGTCGAACGCGAGCGGATGGACAAGTTCGGCCGTCCATTGCTCGGCGCGACAGTGAAGCCAAAGCTTGGTCTCTCCGGCCGCAATTACGGCCGCGTGGTCTATGAGGCGCTAAAGGGCGGCCTCGACTTCACCAAAGACGACGAGAACATCAATTCGCAGCCTTTCATGCACTGGCGCGAGCGGTTTCTCTATTGCATGGAAGCGGTCAACAAGGCGCAGGCGGCGTCCGGAGAGATCAAGGGCACCTATCTCAACGTCACCGCCGGCACCATGGAAGACATGTACGAGCGCGCGGAGTTTGCCAAGGAACTCGGCTCCGTCGTCATCATGATTGATCTGGTGATCGGCTACACCGCGATCCAGTCGATGGCGAAATGGGCGCGCCGCAACGACATGATCCTGCATCTGCATCGGGCGGGGCACTCAACCTACACACGGCAACGTAACCATGGCGTATCGTTCCGTGTGATCGCGAAATGGATGCGGCTCGCCGGCGTCGATCACATCCATGCCGGCACCGTGGTAGGCAAACTGGAAGGCGATCCGGCCACCACGCGCGGTTACTACGACATCTGTCGCGAGGACTTCAATCCGGCAAAACTCGAGCACGGCGTGTTCTTCGATCAGAACTGGGCGAGCCTCAACAAGCTGATGCCGGTGGCCTCCGGCGGTATCCACGCCGGCCAGATGCATCAACTGCTCGATCACCTCGGCGAAGACGTGGTGCTCCAGTTCGGTGGTGGCACTATCGGTCATCCCATGGGCATTCAGGCTGGCGCGACCGCGAATCGCGTGGCGCTTGAAGCGATGATTCTCGCTCGCAATGAGGGGCGCGACTACCTCCATGAAGGACCGGAGATCCTCGCCAAGGCGGCACAGACCTGCACGCCATTGAAGTCGGCACTGGAAGTCTGGAAGAACGTAACCTTCAATTACGAATCCACGGACACGCCGGACTATGCCCCGACCGCCAGCGTCTCGATGTAAGGAGCAGGATTATGCGCGTCACCCAAGGTTGTTTTTCGTTCCTTCCCGATCTCACCGACGAACAGATTTCCCGTCAGGTTCAATATTGCCTGGCGAAGGGCTGGGCGGTGAATATCGAATTCACCGACGATCCTCACCCCCGCAATAATTTCTGGGAGATGTGGGGATTGCCGATGTTCGATCTGCGCGATGCCGCGGGCGTGATGATGGAGCTGAAAGAATGCCGCAAGGTTTACGGCGATCGTTACATCCGGATGTCGGCGTTCGATTCCAGCCATGGTTGGGAATCGCTGCGGTTGTCGTTCATTGTGAATCGCCCCAAGGACGAGCCCGGTTTCCGGCTCGAGCGTCATGAAGTCGATGGACGTAACATCCGCTACACCACGAAATCCTATGCCGTCGATCGTCCCGAAGGCTCGCGTTACGGTGGCAAATGAATTCGCAAGTGAGTGCGCCGGCTGCGACGTGGGATTCGAATGAAATCCTGCCGATGGAGCAGGTCGATCTGCGCCGCGAATTCAGCGAGGTCGGCATAGGGCAGGTGCTCGATCAGCTGGATCGCGAACTGATTGGCCTCAAACCGGTCAAGACGCGAATTCGCGAGATCGCGTCGCTGCTGCTGATCGAGCGTATCCGCAAGCGGATGAACCTGACGTCGGAGGTGCCGACATTGCACATGTCGTTCACCGGAAATCCCGGCACCGGCAAGACCACGGTAGCGCTGCGGATGGCCAGCATCCTCCACAAACTCGGCTTTGTGCGGCGCGGGCAGGTGGTATCGGTCACCCGCGATGAACTGGTCGGACAATATATCGGGCATACCGCGCCGAAGACCAAGGAAATCCTGAAAAAGGCGATGGGGGGCGTGCTGTTCATCGATGAAGCCTATTACCTGCATCGACCGGATAACGAGCGCGACTACGGCCAGGAGGCGATCGAGATTCTGCTGCAGGTGATGGAGTCGCAGCGTGAGGATCTGGTGGTGATCCTCGCCGGCTACGGCGATCGGATGGACAAGTTCTTTGCCAGCAACCCCGGCTTCCGGTCGCGAATCGCGCACCACATCGATTTTCCGGATTATGCCGACGCTGAATTGCTTGCCATCGCCGAGCTGATGCTGCGTGACATGAACTACAGGTTTACGCCTGACGCGCGGGACGCCTTCGTGCAGTATATCAGCCTGCGCAAGACCCAGCCGTTGTTCTCTAACGCCCGCTCGATCCGCAACGCGCTCGATCGCATGCGGCTGCGCCAGGCCAATCGCCTCGTCACCGATCTGGATCGCGTACTGACCGCGGAGGATATCATGTCGTTTGAAGCGCCGGATGTGCTGGCGAGCCGGGTGTTCTCGAATATTTCGAACGGGTGAAAATCAGCATGGCGGGAGCATGGACGGATATGGACCCGAGTAATTTTTCCGTCGAGAACCCGCGCCGTCTCATCTCGCGCCATCGCGGCAAGTTCGGACGAGCCGCGCACTACCGCCAGGCGACTCCGCTCAAAGTCTTCAAAATTAAGAGCCGATGTGAGTCCGACTTGTCTGCCGATTGACATTTAGTCGCTGGACCTTGTCCAAGAGAGAAATCGCTTTGTCCAAAAGAGAAATATCGCCCGTCAGGCATGGCCCGCAGGTATTCGACGCTCGCTCTTCCGCAC